>CADCOO010000341.1 GCA_902803085.1 uncultured Planctomycetota bacterium | reverse complement strand
GCTTCCTGCTGGGTTGCGAACTTCATTCTTTCTTCATGTTCGCGCTCGCTCTGCTCGCGCTCTTCCCTTAGGCGCTGCTTCATCAACTCCTCGTACTCTTCGGAGCGACCTTGCGAATTATAGAGTTGACTTTGCGCGCGCCCTTCCGCCTCGCGTCGAAACTTGCACTCTTTGTCCTCAATTTCGTCGCTAATCGGGAAGGCGACGGGCAGATCCTCAATGATCGGGAGATGATCTAAAGTCTCTCCGTATTCGGAATATTCGAGCTCGGGCTTATCGCCGTTGCAACCGGCGCATGCGATAGCGCAGGCGACGAGGGCGCCTAGCGCCACGCGTGAAATCATGTTAATTTTAACCATAACGACTATCCCTGAAGTTGAATCGGGTCGCATTTTGACGTCGCGAATCGAGCGACGCGCCACTGCCATTATATAGAGAAACGCGACTCTTTCAACTGAAGGGAGGAAAAAAAACGCGTCCGTCGCCATGAATCGACGTCGCGTCAAAATTGCCGTTTACTGGCGCTAAAATATACGTTACTATGCTCTCGGAAACATGCGCCGTCGTGTCGGCGCTAGGATGACAAAGAAGGAAACGCGTAAAAACTAGGGACGGAGTACTAACTATGGCACGGAAGGTAGCGCTAGCTTCGACAACGGCGTTTATCGCCCTCCTGATCTTCGCAATTGCTTGGAGCGGATGCAAACGAGAGGGAGCGACGGGGGCAGCCCAAACGCATCTGGAAGAAGGCGGAAGGGCGCTAGACGCCGGCGACTGGTCGCGAGCGCGCGACGCTTTTACGAGCGCAATCGAAACGAACGACCAACTTATCGAGGCGTTCTACGGTCGAGCAGCCGCGACGCTTGCGCAGGCGGAGGAGCATTATAAGCTTGCTCAAGCCGCGGCGACGATGAGCGACGTCGAACGCGGCGAAACGGAAGCGCAGCGCGCGGACGTTCTCTTCGACGAAACCAAGCAGGACTGCGACGCCGCGTTAGGACTCGATCCCGATTTCTCCGAAGCCTACTTCATTAAGGGCGTCGTCGCGCAGTATCAGGGCGCGTGGAACGAAGGAATCGAAGCCTTTACCGAATGCCTGCGCGTCGATCCGAATCGAGCGGAAGCGTATCACCGCCGGGGCGAAATTTACGATCATATCGGCGACTATATCAACTCGACCGTCGACTTTAAGAAAGCGGGCGAACTCGGATTCGTCAAAAAGGACGACGCCCAAGATTCGCCGCAGCTCGACGAAGACGATCTCTCCGATCTCAAATACGACGCCGACGAAAACGCGAATAACGAAGAATAATAGCGACTCGACGTAAACCGACTGCGCGTTGCGCGATCTTCTATAAGAGGGAAGGACTCCTTAAGAGGTGAACATGGAAGCGAACGATTTATTTGACGACGCGAAAGCGCACGAGAATTCCGCGAGTCTACCGCGCGCTGTTCGCGTGGCGGCGCAGGTCTTTGCGCTCGCCGCGCCCCTCTTCTGCGCGCTCTTTTGGAACCACGTTCAGAAATTTGAGGAGCGTATCGCTGGGCGCGCTGCCGACGCAAACGTCGTCGCGAACGCGCGGCCCACGAATCTCGGCGACGAACGCGCGCTACGGCAAGACGCGTGGAAAGCGCAACTCGACGCGCTCTATCCCGACGAAGAAACGCCTAGAAACGCCAACGAAGCGGCGACCTATTCCGCTCTTCTCGAAAACGACGAGCTCGATTTCAACGCCTTTACTCCTGATTCAGAGCCCGAAAGCAATCTCGAACTCCTCTCCGACGACGCGCTCGTCGACGTCGCGCCCTTCGCCGCGCAAAACGAAGACGCAGTCGCTACGCCTCAGGAAACTTCGCTCGAACCAACCCCAGATCCTGCTGCGACCGCGGCCGTCCAAGAACCAGCCGCGACTCAATCGCAGAACGACGGTCTAACGCAGACCCCGGCGCAAGAGTCAAACGAAATCGTCAACGTCTTCTCAACCCCAATTAGCGAAGAGGAAGTTTTCGGCGTTCTCGAACCTGCCGCCGCGAACACAGAGGTCGCCCCCGAGTCAAGCAATCAAGTCGGCGAACAAACGTCGACCCTCGCCGCGCAACCCGATAACGTCGGAGGCGAGACGCCGACCGCGCAAGAAGACGCAAATTTCGCTTTCGACGAGACGATCGTCAACCCGCTAGAAGGCGACCTCGAATCCCTACCACTAGCGCCGGGACAAGTCGACGAGTTCGACGAAAGAACGCCGGCGCCCGGCGCCGCAAGCGCGCTCATTCAGCCGCAACAAACGCCGAATAGCGTCGCAGACGAAACGAATCTCGCCGTCGACAATACGATCGCGAACGACCCGCTCGTCAATCCGCTCAACCCCGTAAACGAGAACGTCGAAAACCAAACGCAGGCGTCTAATTCCGCTAACTTGGAAGGAACGACGGCGAACGCTACGAACGAAGCGATCGCCGACGTAACCGGCAAATCAACGACGCTCGAAGAAATAGAACCCGCGTCGCGGCAGAGCGCCGACGCTTCCGCTCGAGAGCCCGAAACGCAGGAAAAGGCGACCGCAGAGTCTGAACTCGAGAAGATCGCGCTGCCCGCCGAACCGGGCGCGTCCGCGCCGAGTTACTTCTCGCGCGCCGCTTCTCTATTCGGCGGCGCGGACGCTTTCTCAACGTACTATTTTGCCCGAACCGTCGATCTCGTCGGCGAAGATTTGCTCTTCTCGCCAAAATCATTCTCTGGCGCGTTCGAAAAACTTAACGCTGGAACGTCCGGGTCGGAAACCGGAAACGGCGGCGACCAAGAGTCGGAAAAATCTTCCGGCGTCGGCGAAAATAACAAAGCGGTCGACGCCAACAACACGACGGCGACAACGGTCGAGTCCGGCGCCATATCGCAAGCGAGCTATGCGGATCGCGAGCCGGGAACGGGCTACATTGCGCGCGACGACGCGACGACGCATAGGGCGAACGCCGTTCTTCCGCAGCCCGAAGAAGTCAATAGCGTCAACCTTTCGCCGTTCCCAACGGACGCCGCCGCGAGCGCGAACGTCGTTCCGACGCCGACGGAGTCGCTGCGTCATGACGCGCCGAACGCTGCTAATCTTACGGCGCCGACGTCAAACGGGGTCGGCGCTGCGAGCCTTACGCCCGGTTCGACGACGGCTCTACCGGAGACGACGACCAGTCAAGACCCAGAGTACGTCAAACGCCTGCAGGCGGAACTGCGCGCGGAGGGAATTGTCAGCGCTAGGGTTGAGCGTTGGGACGCGACTAACTGGCGCGCGTCCGGCGTAATTGCGTCGGGCGCGTCTGGAGGCGCGGAATTCCTGCAGGGCTTTGGCGCGACGGCGCGCGACGCGACGGATCAATTGCGCGCGCGACGCGCCGCCAGTCTGTCCGGAGACGTTCGACGATGAACGAGCAAGATCGAAAAGAAGTCGCGCGCGTTGAAGCGGTTCTCTTTCTCATGAAAGAACCGTGTCCGAGTCGTAAGTTAGCGGCGCTCGCCGATCTTCCGGACGGCGCGCGCGCGCGAGCGCTCGTTAAGGAACTGAACGCGCGCTATGAGCGCGTCGGCGGCGCGTTTCGCGCGGTAGAGGTCGCGGGCGGTTACCAATTGCGCACGGCGCCGGAATTTGCGCCGTGGCTCTTTCGCCTGCAGGAGGCGCCGTCGGAAGCGCGACTGGCGAACTCGGCGATGGAGACGCTGGCGATTATCGCGTACGAGCAGCCGGTTCTGCGCGCGACGATCGAACGAATTCGCGGCGTTCACTGCGGCGAAATGTTGCGACAGCTTCTTGAACGCGATCTCATTAAAATCGTCGGACGCTCCGAAGAACTGGGGCGTCCTTTCTTATACGGCACGACGAAAAAGTTTCTATTAGCCTTTGGTCTCGCGAAAATCGAAGACCTGCCCTATCGCGAATACGCCTGGGCGACCGCCGACGAAGCCAAGGAAATCGTCGAGGAGATCGTGGAATACGACGCTCAGAAGGCGCAGGAAAAGTAAACGCTTACGATCGACTTCTTATCCCGCCGTAGCCGCAATCGCTGAAAACGCGCGTGAATACGCGTTAATAATCTAAAGCGGACGGATCCAAAACTTCGTCTGTAATTCGCCGCCTTATTTTCGTTTCATTACGTCGGTAAAAGAATCAATGCGAAGAGTCGCTAAGCCGTTCGCCGGCGTTCTT
>CADCOO010000340.1 GCA_902803085.1 uncultured Planctomycetota bacterium | reverse complement strand
TTGAGCATGACCGCGCTATAGCGATCCGTTACGACGTCCCCGTCCTCGTCGACTACGAAATCGGCGACTTCAGGCGCGTTCACTCGGAACACGTTGCTCGACTGCTTAATCGTCGTCGTCGCGCTATCGACGGAATAGCCGCTCGTTTCCGTGCCGACATACTCGTGCGCTCCCGTCTTCGGATTTTGAACGACTACGTCTTTGTAAACGTAGCTCTTCCCCATCTTCGTCGAATACGTCGCCGCAGAAACGACCAAAGGATCCTGATCCTGAAGACCGCTCGCCCCCGTAAACGTTACCTTAAACTGATTCGTCGTGCCCTCGACCGGCGTTACGACGACCTCGAGCGGTTTAATCGCCGCCTGCATCGAGCCGTACGATTCCGTCGAAAGGTTCGCATGAACCGGCGGAGCGACCTGGGTGTAAACGTGATCGCGTTCGCTATATTCGTAGCCGCGCGTTATTGGCGCGTAGAGCGTCGCTTGCTCGTTAAGGTTGTTGAACGCGTTTTGAATATTCTGCGCCGTCTTGTAAGGATCGTTCGAAACGACAATGCCCTGAACCTGACCTTTATTGTTCGTCGTCGTTACCGTGCGAACTTCCTTGACCGTCGTTACGTTCGCGCTCGTGAGATTATCGACGAGCGAGTCGCGCGCCGTCTGCAGCGTCTTAACGACCGCGCGACGACCTTGAGACTTAATGATATTTGCGATATTCGTCGTGTAATTATTGCCAAACAGGTCCTTCAGAACGAGCTTCTGGAATTGCGAGCAACCCTTCAGTTCGGAAACGTCGAAGGTTAGCGCGCTAACCTTGTCAATGAGCGCCGTAACGTCGGAATAGTAGTCGTTCGAAACGCGAACGTCCGTAAGGTCGTAGCCCGACCAGTTGTCGCCGTAGAACGTTATGTCAAAGTCCGTCTCGCTGTACGCCGTTACGACGACGTCCTTGTACTCGTTGCCGGGTATCGCGCGAATGACCTCTTGAAGGTTCGCGGCGTTGTCGCCTGGGAGAAGCTTCGAGTCGTACCGATACAGAACCCACGTCAATTCGCCTTCCGCGTAAAGACCGAGATAGAAAACCGACTCGCTGTTCGCCGTCGTATACGTGTCGCTCTCGTTATGATAAAACGTCGAGTTGAAGATCGACAGGCGTTGCGTCTCGAACGCGTTGTAGAGAAGTTCGAACGAGCCCGACTGCACCTTCGAACCGTCGGAAAGCTCCGCGCCGGGCACGCATTCTTCCGGAATCGTGATGATCTGGACTTCGTCCGTGAGATAGCGCGCGTAGACGTTGTAGTCTTCCACGTAGTTTCCGTCGTCGTCGAGCAAATAGACGCTCGATTCCGGATCCGTCGCGTCGTAATCCGGGTTCGCCAATCGATCGGCTGCGGTCCAGGCGACGACGATATCGCCCGACTTATTGGAGTCGGCGGCTATGTCGCCGCGAATGTCTTGCCACGACGTATTCACAAGAACGTTTTCCGTCGTCGCTACGGTCAAGCTCAGGAGCTGGCGTTCTTCGAGCTGATCGATCGCAAGTTTCCGCGTCTTCTGAGCGCGCGCGCGTGAGTTCGAGGCTTCCCTCTTCGCTAGACGATTCAAAAGACTGCCAACGAGACCATGCTTCTTAATATTTCGCGATATCGACATCTATGTCACCTGATTGCTGTAAAAAACCTAACCTTGAAGCGCGCGCTAACGCGCGCATACGCGTCGTCCTGTTTAAATCGCGGCTTACTTCGCGCGCTACGCGCGCTCCGAAAGCTTGCGAACGATTCGCGACGCAGTCGTTCATACTCGACCGCATTCGAGTCGTCCTCGACTCTCGCGGCCAAGTCGTTCGACCGCGCTTCAAACGTCAACGCTACGTCGTCCGCCGCGTCTCGCTCATAACGAGCCGACGACGAACGCTCCAGCCAACTACGCTCGCGCGCAACAATTCTGCGCGCAGGCTAATTTCCCAGGGTGCTATTTAATATAATCCAATCCGCGCCGCGCGTCTATTTGACGCGCGCAAAATATAAAAAATTTCGCGCTACGCCGTCATAACAAACAGGTCGCGCAAACTTTTTCGCTTGCTCCTATTAAACAACGACGTCAAACTCGGCGTAAATTGAATCTTTATTATACGCGGGCAAAATAGTAAAATCAAGCAGACTACGAAACATAGTCAAACCTTTGTCGCAAATTATCCGCTTTTCATCACTGACGTCGCATTTTGCAACAAACAAATGACTCGAGCGTTTTTTTTCGCAACGTTTCTTGCTATAAAGCCGTTAATTTGATACAATGACGCCCGCGTTAGTTCCTTAAAAAACGCGCTATAAGATAATTATTGGCCGCAAACGTCGACGTTTGCAGAAAGGAGCGCTCTATGTCGCTAAATACGTTGCGCTACGCCGCGCGCTGCGCGCGAAACGCCATTCTCGCCGTTATGCTCGTGACAATCGCGTCAAGCGTCGACTTTACAGCCGTCCCGCTCGCCGCGCAAGAGTCGGAAGAACGCGACGCGAACGATGAAATTGACGACGTCTGGTTTCGCGTGCTGCGTCAAAACGACGCGCCCGTAAAAATGCAAACTTCCGTCGTACGATATTGCGGTCAGTACGTCGCCGACGACGGAACGCAGCGCAACGTCTACGTCGATCTCATCGGCGCCGTTCACATCGCGGAAAAAAAATACTACGACGAGCTCAACGAGATTTTTAAAGAGTACGAGACCGTCGTCTATGAACTCGTTTCCAACGGCGACGCGCCCGCGCCGGCGGAAGTCAAAGAAGAGAGGGAAAAGAAAATTCAGATCGGCGCCAATCCGCTCGGCTGGATTTCGATACTCCAGCAGGGCTTTGGTTCGGCGCTAGGGCTCGCCTACCAAATGGACGGGATCGACTACGGCGCCGACAATATGCGCCGCGGCGACTGCACGCCGGACGAACTACTCCTCCAAACGCTCGCAAACGGCGACGTTCTTTCTTTCCTAATGGACGCCGTCGTGGACGCGTTCTTTTCCTCCGACTCGCCGAACGGCGACGCCATGCTGCTCGCGCTCCTCTGCGCCAAGGACCGGCGACTCGCCGCGCGACGAATCTTCGCTCTTGAACTAGAACGATCGTCCGTTGAAGAACTCCAGCGCGAAATGAACGCGCTGGAATTCGACGAGGAGGACGACGACGTCTCGGGTTTATTCGACCAGAATCATGAAAGCGCCGTTATTCACTTTCGCAACGACAAGGCGCTCGAGGTCGTTGAAGAGGAACTCGACGCCGGACGAACGAAAATAGCCGTCTTCTACGGCGCGGGGCACATGCCGGACCTCGGCGCGAAAATCGAGGACTACTTCGAATTCGAACGCGCGCCGGAGATTAGATGGATAACCGCGTGGGATATGACGAGCGGAAACGACGAACAGAAAGAAGAATAATTGAATAATCGTCGCGGAAACGTTCGAAAAACGTGAAAAGCCGCGCGACGGACCTCCCGTCGCGCGGCTTATTTCTTTCCTCGCCGTTCGGCGCTACTCGCTATTGTTGCGCGTCCTGTTTGGCCGCCTTCGCCGCTTGACGCACCTCGTCCGCCGTTATTAGGCCGTCCGCGTCCGAGTCAAGTTTGCCGAATTGCGCGATCGTCGCGGGCAAAAGATTCGGCGAAAATTCCAGTAGGGTGAGCTGACCGTCCCCGTTGACGTCGCGCGCAAGGAACCAAATCGGCACGTCCATCATACGCGCGGGCGACGGCGTATACTCGCGCCCAGTCTTTTCGTCCATGTCGATAAGCAAGACGTTGAGGATCTCCGCGTCGTCGACGCTTTCCATGGCGGGATTGTCTTCCGTCATGAGCTTATAAAAATCTTCGTCGCTCATTTCGGCAAGATCTTCGTCGGTCGTCTGTTGACGTTCTTGATCCAGTTCTTCGCGCGAAGCGAGTCTCGGCGCCGCCGACGCCGTGCGAATCAGCAAGGGTTCTTCTGCGTTTTCGACGACGGCGTTCACGCGCGGCGCCACAACGGGAGACGGGTTCGGATTAGCGATCGTGCGATCTTTGGCGAATCTCATGAGATAAAACATGATTTCCTGATCCGTGAGCGTCCAATCGCCGTTGAGATCGATCGCCTGCGCGCCCTCGATTTTATCTTCCCACTCGGGGCGCTGTAACATACCGTCGCCGTTTTTATCGTACTTCATAACAAAAAAGCGACTGTAGGCTCGAACGCTCAACGGAGTCGCCGAAACAAGCGCTTCGTCTCGCTGGGCAAGGGCCTGCTGATAGTATTCGTTTTCCGCCTCCAAGGAATAGGCGTCTCCGCCTCCTCGGAAATCAGGCACCTGACCTGTTCGAAGAAGCGCTTCCGCCGCCGCTCTCTCCTCGTCGGTCAAATTGGAATCGAGAGGGCGACCTTCCGCAGCCGCCGCCGCTTGATCCGCTGCCGAAGCGCTCGAACTGAAATCGCCGCGCTCCCACTGCGCCCATCGCTCGGCGCCGACCCTTGCCTTAACGCCTTCGGCCCACTGAGGGTTTTGCTTCAGGCGTTCAAAACGATCGCGCGTCATCGCCTGGGCGATTCGATCCGGCG
>CADCOO010000339.1 GCA_902803085.1 uncultured Planctomycetota bacterium | reverse complement strand
CGCGACGATAGCGACGTTCCCTTGCGGAATCTGCGTCGGCGTCGAACCGCAGAGAACGAGTAGCTCGTCGGATTGCAACGTTTGCGGGACGGCGTCGACGCGTTCGACGGTCGCGTTTGGCTGCGCGTTTAAAACAGTCTCGAGAAAGAGGTCGGGCTCGCCGACGAGCTTAATCGTAATGTGCGGGAAGTTTGCGAGGCTTGTTTCTAATTCGTCGTCGAGCTCGAGCGCGTCGACGAAGTCGGACGTTTGGCGCGCGATTTTCGCGCGTAGCGCGCCGCCGAGTTCCGACGAGTTGGCGACGATCTTCTGAACGCGTTGATTCGGTTCAAGCTCGAGAGGGACGATATCGAGGAGTTCGCCGTTGAGTTCAAGCTCAACGTTGAGTTCGACGGACGAGTCGGAATAGTTGGCGACGTCGATAAGCGTTTCAAAGGACGGATCGCCGTTGGGACTACGACGCGCCGTAAGATTAAGTAGCGCGAGATTATCGACCGGGTCTCCGATGCGATAAAATAGTACGGAGTCGTCGTTTTCGAACTCTTTTGTCGTTTCGTCGACTTCTTGAAACGCGCCGTCCGAGAGAAGAATTATCTTAGCGTTTTCTCCGCGCGCGCTCTGGAAGAATCGCGCTTTTTTAATTGTTTCGCGCACGTCGCCCGGACGATCGTTCTGTTCGATTTCTTCGAGTCGGCGCCGCAACGCGTCGAAATCGTTGGCGAAACCGGACGCAATTTCGGGATTAGGCGCGGTCGTTAGAATGAGAATTTCACATTCGTCCGCCTTATTGTCGACGATACGTCGCGCGAGTTCAATCGCGCGTTGGAATCGCGTTTTACCGTCGTGATCGCGCGCGTTCATACTGCGCGAATTGTCGATTATGAGCGCGATAGGCGCGAGCCGCTCGGCGTTACGGCTTGTCGGACCGACGAGCGCCGTAATGAGCGCGAGCGTTATAAGCAGCGCGAGAATGAGCGCGAGTAGGTTGCGCGCGCGAAATCCTCGAACGGGGGCGAGCGCGCTATTGAGCGTCTCGTCCCAGAAGAACATGCATGAGACGGTTCGTCGGCGAATTTTGCGTCGTATGAAATACGCGAAGACGACGACGGGAACGAGGAGCGCGAGCCACAACGCCGCGCCGTTTGTCAGTATCATTTAACGACCTACGTTAATATCTCGAGCGACGTCGAGTAGTAATGAGTCAAAGGGAACGCGCGTGTCCGCGGAGTAGTATCGCACGCCGCGCTTAACGCAACTCTCGCGCGTTGCGGCGAGAAACGCTTGGAAACGTTTGGCGTAACGTTTGAGCGCGCGTTCGTCTACGGTAAGTTTGCGTAGCGCGCCGGTCTCAGCGTCGACGAATTCGAAGTCGCCAACTTCCGTCGGGCGCGCTTCTTCCGGCGTATAAATCTGGAGAACGATCGGTTCGAATTTGCGCGATAGTAGTCGTTCGAGCGCCGCGTCGAGACCGTTTGGATCGAAGCAGTCGCCGACGAGAATCGCCAGACCCGGTTTGGAGATCTTTTTAAGCGCGTCTTGTACGGCGCTCGTTATGTCGGTCGGCGCGTCGTAGGGCGCGAGCGGTTCGAGGAAGCGCGCGAAGGAGAGGAAGCGCTCTTTTCCGCGCGCGAGCGGAAAGTAATCTTCCGCGCGATTCGTAATCGCAAACGCGGCGATCGAATCGAGGCGCGACAGGGATATATAGCCTAGCGCGCCGACGACCTTCTTCGCGTATTCAAATTTCGGCGCGTCCGACGTTGCGCCCATACTGCGCGACGCGTCGAGAAAGCAGTAGACGGGAACGTCCCCTTCCTCTTGATAGCGCTTGATATAGAGCGACTCGAATCGCGCGTAGACGTTCCAGTCGAGATTGCGGAGATCTTCTCCGAACGCGTAATCGCGATAGTCGGCGAACTCCAGACCTCCGCCCATTTTGGCGTTGCGACGCGTTCCCGTCGTTTGGCCCGCAAACGGACGACTCGACGCTATCGACAGGAACTCGAATTTCTTCAGGGTTTGCGAATCAAACATTGTTCGAATCGAGCTTATGGTTCTTTTCAGCGAGTAGAACGTCGTCGACGAGCGAGTCGGTCGAGACGTTTTCCGCTTGACCTTCGAAGTTTAACACAATGCGATGACGCAGGATAGAGCGCGCGGAATTAACGACGTCCTCTTGCGACGCGTTATATCGACCGTCGAGCATGGCGTTGATCTTTGCGGCGCTCGCGAGCGCGAGCGCGGCGCGCGGACTGCAACCGTACCGTACGAAACGCTTGATCGAGTCTGGCGCGGTCGGTTCCTCGGGTCGCGTGTTTTTAACGACGCGCACGATGGACCGAAGGACGTCGTCGGCGATTGGAATCTGATCGGCGAGCGCGCCCGCTTCGAGCACGTCTTGCGGCGTGAGGACGGGCTTAATTTCAGTCATTTTTCGCGCAGGCGCGCCCTTTGCGATTTGAAAGAGTTCCTCGGCGGTCGGGTAGGGTACGGCGACTTTGCAGAAGAAGCGATCGAGTTGCGCTTCCGGCAAAGGATAGGTTCCTTCCATTTCGAGCGGATTCTGGGTCGCGAGGACGAAGAACATTCCCTCAAGTTTACGCGTCTCGCCGCCGACGGTAACCGAATGTTCCTGCATAGCTTCGAGTAGCGCCGATTGCGTTTTCGGGGTCGCGCGATTGATTTCGTCGGCGAGGACGACGTTGGCGAAGATTGGCCCGCGTTGGAATTGGAACTCTTTGCGCCCGTTTTCATTTTCTACCAGAATGTTCGTTCCGGTAATATCGGCGGGCATGAGATCGGGGGTGAATTGAATTCTCGAGAAAGTCCCGCTAATCGCCTGCGCTAAGGAACGAATGAAGAGCGTCTTACCGAGCCCTGGAACGCCTTCGAAGAGAGCGCAGCCGCCGGCGATCATGGCGACGATCGCCTCACGTACGACGTTGCGCTGACCGACGAGTACTTTTCCAATTTCATCTTCCAACGCGCGCGTGTTGTCGCAGGCGCGCTTTAATTTGTTTTTTATTTCGTCGTTCGACATTTTCTTTTTGGTACGGAGTTAAAACGTTTGCTCATATGACGATTATTCTTCAACGCTTTCGGCGCTCGTCGCGACAGGTTGAATTACTTCTTCTTCTTCGTCGCACTCTTCGTCGCAGTCGCCGTCGCCGGTGCATGGAAGTCCCGTATTGGGACAGATTTTAACGGCGCTCGCGGCGTCTTTTCCGGAGCCGGTTGTTGTGGTGGAGTCGTTCTTTTTCGAGCCGAGCGCAAAGACGCTCAAAGCCGCAAAGAGCGCGACGACGACGATTATTGAAACCAGATTCTTTTTCATAGCGAGTTCTCCGTGCGCCGCAGCGCTACCTAGGGGGTAAACGGTTGTGTAATTCTACGATGGATTTAAAGAACGCGCGCCACTCGTCCGCGGCGACGACGTCGTCGTTGAGCGCAAAGGCGCGTTCGAGCGCTCCCGAGTTTTCGAGCGCGGCGTCCACGACGCCTACTTCTCCCGCAGCTTCGAGCGCGGTTGCGAGGGTATGAACGTAGCGATCAATCGACTCCAGCGTTTCGAGCGACCCCGCGACGCGCTTCGTCGACGCAAGTTCCGCTTTGCTCGCGAGCGCGAGGACTTCGGTAAGCTTCTTACCGGCGAGCTTGGCGTATTTCGCGCGAACGTCCGCGTCGTCGCTTGCCAATCCAAGCGTATAGATCGTCGTTATATAGAACTTTTCATAAGCCGGATGCGGATTCGCATCGTAGGCTTTTTCGTAATATCGTCGGGCGAGGTCTTTTAGCTCCGACTCGCGCGCGTCGAGGAAGTAATCGAGCGCGAGCGCTACGGCGAGCGGATCGTTTTTAAGTCCTTGCGCGCAGAAATTGTCATGAGTCTCGGCGATTTTAATAGCGTCGACGGTTTTCTCGACGTTTCTTAACCTAGCGAGCGTCATGAT
>CADCOO010000338.1 GCA_902803085.1 uncultured Planctomycetota bacterium | reverse complement strand
CATATGTAGCATGGAACATCCGTCGCGTTCGGGGTCGGCTTCCGGCTTCCATATACAATCGTCCCCTTGCGGGGTCTGTACGGAATCGACCGCCCAGTCCTTTGCGATCGGAACGGCGACCGTTCTACGATTGGCGTCGGCGAAGTTAAAAAAGAGGGTCGTTTTGGCGGAGATACCGTTCTCGACGAAGAGACAGTCTGTCGCGCTGTCGAAAGGCGCGGAGGCTTCGACGTTTTCGATTTCGAGTAGTACGGACGCGTTGGGATTAAAGAATTTGAAGGCGAGCGCGTTTGAATCTTCCTGTCGTGCGCGAGTCGCGTCGCGTGTTTGCACGGCGTCGACGGGTTCGACGTAGGTCGGCTCGAGGGGATCGGCGATAGTTAGTCGGCATAAAGACTCTCGCCAGACGGCGTTTTGAGGGACGATTCTCACGCATGGCAGTCGTCTTCTGGTGAATTCGAGATTGCAGAACGCGGAGACTTTTAATTCGGGCAGGGCGCCGTCGGGACCTGGCGCCGGCGCGCGTATGGCGATTTTTCTTACGCCGAGTTTTTCCTCGCGTTTGGGAACGGGGAATTTGTCCAAACGAGCGTCCCCCCATTCAACGGCGAGCATAACGAGCGGATCGTCGAATTCGATTTCAACCTCTCCGATCGGCTCGTTTGCGTTTTCAAAGCGCCATTTCGAGGCGAGTTCGACGCCTTCGACCGCGACGCGATAGTTTAACTCCTGTCGGTATCCGGTCTTTCGTCTCTCGTTTTCGAGATCGTTTGTTTTAGGGGACGCCGTAACGACGACGCTCGATCTTCCGCCTAGATAAGCGCGCCATATTCTTTTGTTCGATTCGCCGTTCGACTCCATCGCCGTTCCGATCGCGCCGTCGGAGACGGTAACGAGGACGTCGTCGCTCGCGACGAGCTCGAGCTCGGAATCGGTGGCGGCCGGGAATTTTAGTTCAAATTGAATCGAACCGTCGTCGCGCGTCGTTCCCCTTTTGGACCATGTGAAGGCGCGCGCGCCCTTTCTCGTCGTCGGTAGGTAGAGATTCCTGTCGGGATAGGTCGCAATCTGATCTTCGAGTCTCGCAGTTTCGCCGTATTCGTCGAAAGAGACGGCGAAGGATAGTTCCGGGATAGGGAAGAGAGTCGCGTCCGGATCGTTCGTTTCGTCGAACGCAAAGTCTTGCGAGGTAATTTCGCCGACGCCTTGCAACGAGTCTCCAACGAGATTCGCGGAGAGCTTCAGTTTTGCGACGCCTTCGACGATTCTCTTGCCGTCGAGATACTCCTGGCGTCGATTTTCTTCGTCGAGCGCGCGCAACCACTCGTTAAAGCGTTCCGTTTTAATCGGAAGATACTTTTCATTTCCCCACGGCCACCGTTCGATAGCGCTTTCCGGCGCCTTCCAAAATCGAAAACCAGGGAACTCGCGACCGGAGGTTTGCCCTAACGCGTCGCCGCTCGTCAAAACGGCGAGCGCAAGACTAGCAATCGCGAGCGCGCGCGCGGCGGCGCGGCGTATGATCGGCAGAACCTTCTTCTTTGTCATGAGACCCCCTTGTCGTCCTTTAGCGAACGCATATTGCGTTCGTCGTTACTCCTTAACGATCGCCTGTTCTGCGGCGCGTTTCTTTTGTTCAATAATCGCGGCGGCGCTCGTATTAGCGCGCGCGGTCGCGTCTTTTGTCGTCAATTTTGAAAGCGCGAGCGCGGCGAACGCGAGCGCGACGCCTAAGACGGTCGTCTGCAGGAAAAGCAGCGCGAGCAGCGGTCGGAAAGCGGAAGCGGCGAGCACGATCAACGCGATGAGGAAGAGCGAAACCTTGTTGCGTAAGACCGGAAAATAGGTCAAACTGAGTCCTATAATGAGCGCGGCGCCGGAGCCTATCAGGATTAACAACGCGCGTTCGACGACGTAGAACGCCGCGACGGGCGCGTCGTCGGTTGACTTACTGGTATTTTGAGCGTGGTTCGTCCCCTTTTCACGATCGCCGTCTTCCGGCGCCGCTCCGGATTGTCCGCCTGGGTTCGCCGCCTTTTCGCCTTCGGAGACCGATATTTCGTTGCCGTCGCCAAACGCGCTATAAAGGTAGACGTTCGCTTCCTCGGGCAGCGGCTCCGTTTTGGCGAGCCCGAGCCATTGGGCGAGCTCTTCCTGACTCATCGTGGGGAAACGACGGTACACTCCGATCCAGCCCCCGCGTTTAACGACGAATTCAGCGGTCCAATTCTCAGGATCGACGACGATATGACGGTCGTAACGCATGACGACTTGCCAATATGTTCTTCGAACCCACACGGATTTTCCGAGGAATTTTGGGAATTGCGCCTCATAACGCCCTCTCGGTCCGAATCGAGCGGGGGCGTTGTACGAGAGTTCCAAAAGGAACGATTCTTTTTTGAGTTCGTCGGAGACGGGAATCCGGACGACGCGATTTACGGAGTCGACGACGACTCCTTGTTTAAGCTCGTTTGCAATGGGCAATAGTTTTCCGTTAATCGAGACGGCGACGCGGTCGAGCAGCGCGTTTTCCGGCGCTTTTATTTCGAGGATCGAACGCTTGCACGAGACGCGATATGCGGCGCGATCGACGCGCATGGAGTCGGTTATCCAAGATTGCACCCATGCGCGGTCGACGATCGTCGAGACGGCCTCCATTCCGAGCGCGACGCCAAAGGGGGCGTACAATTCCGGCATATGCGAACGTAACCGCATGACTTCCGCGCGCGCGTCTTCTGCCCGCTCGTAGGGATCCGGTCGCCAGAACGCGTCGCTTGACTGCTTGGTCATATAACTAATTTCGTATCCGTTTGGCGCGACGAGAGTCAGTTCGTTTTTGGTTTTGACTTCGACGTCGTTTACTCTTTCAGACGGCTGGAGGAGTTTCACAACGAAGTAATTCGTCGCGTTTTCAAGCATTTCGACGGACGGTAGTTCATACTGGAAAGTAACGACGCACGTTCCTAGTTTCGGCGCGTCTAGCGGCACGCTGAAGGAGGTTTTGCGGTCGGAGTCGTCCCTTTCGTCCTCGGGCCGATCTTCCATTATTTCGCCTTCCACGACGATATTCTGCGGTTTGCCGTCGACGAAGCATTTTACGGCGCGATTCTCCACGATTTCCGCGATCGGATCGAGCGCGACGAAAGTGAGCGAATCGAGAGATTCTCGCTCAATCTTGTAATTAATGGTCTCGGTAACGCGCAAGATTCCCTTGTCGGAAATAGAAGCGTCCGTTTTGACGTTGGCTTCGATTTCCTGCGGCAGTCGTCGGAGTTCGGCGACGAGCTTTATTTTATCGTCGTTTCCGCTTCCAATCGACTTCGTCTGATAGTAGAGCGTCGTCTGTCGCGGCGTCTTGGCTTGCTCGACGGCGAGCGACATAGAGCGCGCCGTTTTGGTCGAGAGTCCGATCGTTTCGTCGACGTTGGAACTGAATTCAACGGAATCTTCCGGCGCGACGACGAGCGCGCCCGCCTCGACGCTGTCGGCGACGGGGGTCGGCGTCTCGATTTCCAGCCGCTTCGTTTCCGCGTTTGCCTCGTTTTCATTTTCCGAAGCGTTTTCGCCGTTTTGCGCGCGCTTGAGGATCATTTCGAGGACAATTTCCCCCTTGAGGGGCGCGTTGAGCGGAAAGCGCCAGACGCCGTTCTCTTCCGGGCCCGCGTCGTACTGTTTAAAAACGTTTTTGGGATCGACGAGCTCTGAGAATTCCCAGCCGTTGATCTTAGCTTTCAGTTCCTTGACTTTGGCGCCGTAGACGGAGTACAGAAATCTTACGCGCATCGTCTGATCGTCGTAGCCGACGTTGAGCAGGTATTCCGGCTTGACGTTCACGGTCGGCTTGTTCTCGATTTTTTCGGCGCGCAGTTGGAACGGTTGCATGTAGAAAGAGTAGACCTCTTCGCCGTCTTCGAGAATCTCGTCGGATGAGTTTGACACGCCGGTCTTGGGCGCGACGTTAAAGACGGCGTCGGGTGACTGAACGAGCTTAACGCGTCCGAATTGCTTCTGAGCGCCGAGGACGGCAAAGCCGGAAATAATGCGTTCCGAAGGTTTCGAATCGTCGTCTTCGCCAAGTTCGAACTCGTTGGGCGCGTGGGTTTTCAAGTTAATCGTCGCCGCCTTTGTTTCTTCGCGCAGGCGCACCTCGAGCGCTTTCGCTTGCTTGTCGGCGTACTCGACGTCTTTAACGGTTGTCTCTTGAATTTCAAACTTTGCGCCGTTTGCGTCGGTCGCGGTAACGACGTCGGGGGTAACGGTCGCGCCGGTCGGCAGTATGATCTGGAAGAGGTTTCGCTTGCCGCCGAAGACTTTAATAGGTAGCGAGACGTCGTAAGAGACGTCGCTTTCGCTCAGTTCCGCCGTAATGAGAGCGTTCTCGACCAAGAGCACGACGGCTTCCTCCGGCGCCGGTAGGGTCGAGTCGTCGCCACTCTTTTTACGTTCTTTGCGCCATGCGATCTCAACCGTTTCGCCTCCGCGACCCAGTCCGCGCATTTTAATCTCCGAAAACCGCTCGTCGTAGGGGGTCGGCGCGTCGGCGGCGGCGCCCTTGACCGACGTGAGCTCGATATCATAGGGAGTCGCGAGGAGTCTTAGATCGGAGGTGAGGGACGGCGGAAACGAGGCGACGAGGCGATACTCCGTATCGTCGGAATCGACGTCGACGAACGTCGCCGTTTTGTTTTCCGTCGTTTTTTCAACGACGAAAGAGAGATTCAACGTGAATTCATATTGGTTAATTAACGCGGGACGCGCGTCCCCGGCGTCAGAGCGTTCCGATTCGATACGCTCGCGATCCAAAGTCGGAGTCGTTTCGTCGACGTCTGAATCCTGCGTTTCATTCTGCTCGGCGTCTGCGACGTCAGAGCGCTCCGATTCGACGCTTTCGGGATTCGGGGTCGAGGTCGCGGTCGCTTCGTCGACGTCCGGGTCTTGCGTCGTATTCTGCGCGACGTCGCTCTCTTCTTCCGAGACTTGTCCCTCTTGTTCTTCGGACTGAGACGCTTCCTGTCCGCGCGTGATCGCGATCGGTTTCCTGGGCGTGTTGACGACGACGGAATACTCGCCCGTATGCGCGTCGACTTCAAACGCGCATAGTCCTGGTCCCTCGTAAGAGAATCCTCCGAGCGCGTCGTTCGGGGCGTTTTCCTCGGGAATGTAGACTCCTTCTTTGAGACCTAAGGGCACGCGCACGACGCCGTCTGCGACGGATACGAACGCTTTAATGGTCAATCTTGCGACGCCTCCGACGACTTCGCCGTCGGCCGAGACGCGTTGTATGGAGTAGAGGGGCGCCTCCTTCGTTTCGCTTCGCGAGTCGACGGCGCGCATGACGTCTTCGATCGTCCAGTTTGGAAGAGGAATGCGCCAGCCCTGTTGGTCGACGAGCCAGAAGGTAGGCCGCTCCTGCGGACGTTCCGTCGCTCGCGTTTCGCCGTTCGCATTTGCGACAAGTTGCGACGTTTGCGCGTACAGATTCGCGGCAAACCCAATCGCGAGCGTCGCGACGAACGCGGTTGCTAGCGCGCTTGCGTGTTTCGCAGTATTGTGGCGTGGGGTAGATCGCGTTGTCACGGTAGCCTCTGACTCTTGGAATGGTAACGTATTATACGGCTGACGTCGCGTTCTCTCGTTTGTTTGACCGTTATTAACGTCTTGTTTTGTTGGCGCGACGCATTCTGTTTATTTTAACAAAGGAATTCACGGATAACATGAAAAAAGTAAAAGAACTTCCCATTTTGACAAAGCTCCATGGAAGGTTTGCACAAATTGACGGGAAAAGGCTTAGTTTTGATTAAAACGATTATAACAAACGTATTGACGTCGTCAAACAAAAACCGACGCGCCGATTTCTCGTCGCGTCGGTTGACTCTGTGAATTGGACGTTCTTGCGAACCTTACCTTCCGCCCTTAAAGAAGTTCTTCAGAAGGTTGGCGGCGGCGTCGCTAGAACTCGGTCCGCTCGGCTTCTGCTGAGCTTTCTGCTCTTCCTGCTCGACCTTTGGCTCTTGCGGCGTGTAGGGTAGGTCGAGGTCGTCGAGGGACGACTGAAGCGTTTGCGTTTCGTCTGACATACCCTCGTCGTCTCCCAGCAGCCAGTCGGCAAGCTCTTCCTCTTCGCCGGAAGATTGGACGGCGGCGACCGGAGCCGGCTGCGGAGGAGCGGGTTTGGGAACGACGACTTCCGGCTGGGGCGCGGCGGGCTGCGCGACGACTTCCGGCTGGGGCGCGGCGGGTTGCGCGACGACTTCCGGCTGAGGCGCGGCGGGTTGCGGCGCGACTGTCGGCTGAGGGGCGACGGGCTGCGCCGCCTGCTGCGCGGTTGCGACGTTAATGGAGTTTTGCTCTACTGTGCGCGCGACGACGTCGGAAATCGACTCGACCTTGGGCTTGCGTTCCGCTTTCGGCGTAGCAAGGACGACGACTTCGAATTCAAGAGGACCGATCGCCAGTCGATCGCCGTTCTTCAGCTCTTGTTCGACGCCGATTCGTTCGCCGTTGACGTACACGCCGTTCTTACTGCCGAGGTCGCGTACGGCGACGTACGCCGACTCGGTGAGAATCGCGCAGTGATAACGACTGATTAATTCGCTACGCGGCTTGAGATGACAATCTTCGGCGCGTCCAATCATAAACTGCGGAATCGTTATCGGGATAACCTGACCCGAACGCGACCCGCCAAGAACCTTAAGTTCTACTTTCATACCAATTCCCTTAATCTATCTCTTCTCTATATTCCCAGCACGCCAGACGACGCCAGCGTCAAGGTCGTTCGCTTCATTTTGGATTGAATCCTATAAAATAACAACAATATCGAATCGTACGATCGCCGCGTCTTGCCGGTCGCGACGAAAGGAAGCGTTCGATCCTTGCGGACGTGGGAAGAGAAGGGTTGCGTCGTCGTTCCGCGCTCTGCTCGCGCGTTGTGAAAACGCATTCCGTCTGTTACCGGTCCCCATTGTAAGGTATTTTCGAACGACGCACAACTTTTTTTTAACATATTAGGCGGTTTTTTTTTGTTTTTTTTAACCGGCCCGACGTTTTTCCCCTTGACGCTCCTGGAGGCGCGTTTGGCGACGCTCGTTCGAATCTGTTTTTGACGGCGAACCTGAGATTAGCGCCGAAAAAGGTCAAAAAAAGTTTTTTTATCGCGACTTTCCATTTGCTTTTTGAAACCGTTTGTGATAAAACCAGAGCGTTAGAATCGCGCGGCGTCGCGCGCCGTTCAGTCGACGTTGCGCGCGGTATATGGTTTATCCTGGAGGTTAGCACAAAATGACGCGACCCGTTACGATTATTACCGGACAGTTCGGCGACGTCCCGTCCGAAGAACTCTTTCCCAAAATGGCGGCGATCGGCTACGACGGCCTCGAACTCGCATGCGGTTCCGAGCATTTTGACGTCAAGCGTTGTCTGCACGCTCCTGCCTATTGGCCCGCGAAACGCGCGCAACTTGAAAAATACGGGCTCAAATGCTGGGCGCTCTCCAATCACTGCGTCGGTCAGGGCGTTTGCGATCTTATCGATCAGCGTAATCTCGACGTTATCCCGGAGGACCTGCGCGATTCCGATCCCGAACGCGTCTGGCGGTTATGCGCGGAAGAAATGAAGGAGACGGCGCGCGCGGCGAGCATGATCGGCGCGAAGGTCGTAACGGGCTTTACCGGCTCCTCGATTTGGCGATACCTCTACAGCTTTCCGCCCGTTCCTCAGGTCGCGGACGATTTAACCTACGAAGAAGCGGTCTCGACCGCGCTCGCCGAAGGACGCGATCCGCTTAAGATCGACTGGATTCGCGCCGGATTCGAACTCTTTAAAGAGCGCTGGAACCCGATTCTCGACGCCTTTGACGAATGCGGCGTGAAATTCGCGCTTGAAGTCCACCCGACGGAAATCGCGTTTGATCTCTGGTCCGCAGAGACCGCGCTTGATATGCTCGACGGTCGGCGCGCGTTCGGATTTAATTTCGATCCGTCGCACCTCATTTGGCAGCAGGTCGATCCCGTTAAATTCATTCGCCGATTTTCTGATCGCATCTATCACGTTCACATGAAGGACGCGGCGTTGCAGTTGGACGGCGAAAACGGCGTTCTCGGCTCGCATCTACCTTTTGGCTCGCCGAAACGCGGGTGGGAGTTCCGTTCGCTCGGGCGCGGTCACGTTAATTTCGAAGAGATAATCCGCGCGCTCAACGATATCGATTACGACGGTCCGCTTTCCGTCGAGTGGGAAGATCAGCGCATGGATCGTTGGTACGGCGCACGTGAGTCGTACGAATACGTTAAAAAGATCGACTTCCCGAAGAACGTCGACGTCGTTTTCGACGCGCAGTTCGCCAAATAGCGGCTTGCGTACTTTTTCAATAGACACGGTAAATTCCGCGCGACGCGCTTATAGGAGAGCTTTTCATGGCTGGCAAATCGACTCGACCCATTACGATTATTACCGGACAGTTCGGCGACGTTCCCTCCGACGAACTTTTCCCTAAGATTAAGGAAATCGGCTACGACGGGCTTGAACTCGCCTGCGGAACCGACCATTTCTACGTTCGCAAATGTCTCTTTGAGCCCGGATACTGCGACGCCAAAAGGTCGCAGCTCGAGAAATACGGGCTCAAATGCTGGGCGCTCTCGAACCACTGCGTGGGGCAGGGGGTTCTCGATCAGCTCGACGAACGCAATCTGACCGTTATTCCCGACTATCTTCGCAGTTCCAACTACAATCAGGTCTGGCAGGGCTGCGCGCTCGAAATGAAACTTACGGCAAAGGCAGCGAAGAAATTCGGCGCCTCGATCGTAACCGGCTTTACCGGCTCCTCCATTTGGCCGTACCTTTACAGCTT
>CADCOO010000337.1 GCA_902803085.1 uncultured Planctomycetota bacterium | reverse complement strand
CGTATCGTTCCGGAAATCTTCTCAAAACCAACGCCCTCGCTCGACGCGTCGCGAAGCGTCATGAGAAAATGAGGCGCGCCCGACTCGCCTGCGTCGACTATTTCCACATTGTTAAACTCGATTCCGCCGTTTGCGTCCTTGTCCGTGCCTACTGCGATCAGCGATATGCCGGAATCGGTCGTCGTTTCAAGCCAATCGTCGAATTTCTCGGGAACGCCGGTATTACGCTCGTCGGAGCTAAACTCTTGGAAGCCCGACTTCTTATCGCCTGCCGGCGTTACGATGCGAACGTTCTCGAAAACGAACGGCGCGCCGGACGACCACTTGCTACGTATCGCGGCGCCAATGCGATTTCCTATAAGCGCGCAATTCTTTACGCGCATATCGCCCGACAGCGTTCGTCCTTCCCCGTTCGCAACCGTAAAACCAAACCCCATGCCGGCGTTGCGAACCGACGCGCAATCCTCAAAGGTAAAGGAAAGCTCATAGCCATGGTCCTTAAGATTGGGCAGGTAGAAAGTAAACCCGTCGCCAGCGTTGTTGATCGAAACGACGCGCCGCATCATTACGTTCGTAATCTGCTCCGCTTCGTGATTCGGTTCAAAGTCGATTCCAGCCTGCGGCGCCGTGCCGTTCGTATTGCGCAAATAGCAATCCTCAATAAGCAGACCGTCGACGCTTATCACGCTAATCCCCTGGCGATTGTTCTCGTAGCAGTCGACGTTCCGTATCGTTACGTTCCGACACGGCTGACCTGCGGTTGACGCCGCGCCAAGATAGATTCCATCCCCGCCGGTCTCCGCAATTTGAAGATTCTCTATTACGACGTCCTGCGCGCTCAAAAGAGAGATTCCATGCCGCCATTCCGACTTTTTATACGGCTCGCGCCAGTAGTCGCGCTTGCGCATACGAAGCGTCGCTCCTCGACCTTCTCCGACAATGCGAAGGTTGCGCGATTCCGACGCCTTCAGTAAAACGTCGCCAATCCCTTGAAACGCCCCTTCCTTCGCGACGATTTCAACGCCCTCTTCCAGGACAAGCTGTAAATCGCTACGCAAGAGAATCGGACGAACTAGCCACGGACTCGTCTGTTTATCAACAACGACAATCTTTGCGCCGCTATCGATCGCCTTCTGCAACGCGTCCGTCGCGTCTACCGGATCGTAGCCAAAGGACGACGCTACGACGCGCTCCAAAGGCGTCTGAGCGCAAGCTCGCTCCATAGAGACAAACAACAACGCAAAACTGACAAACAACGCCGTTGCGATAATTCTATAAAATATAGGTTTCTTCATAACGCCCTTCCTATCCCCAAAGAAAACGCGACCTCTCGGCATATTTCAACCAAGGGATCGCGTCGTTCCTTATTAGCCGATCAATCGATCTACGTTAGTTCTTACTAGCCGCTTCTTCCTTGCGACGCTTTTCCTCCGCGAGTACCTCGGGAGACGCGACGTTGCTAATGAGCGCGAAGAGAATCAGCGCCGCCGCTGAGGAAATTACTAGCATGCCGAAAATACGAGGCCATCCCGCCTTCGAAATCTTCGCGCGACCGTCATAAGCCGTGGAGGCGACTTTATCAAGGGTCGCAACGCTAACGTTATTCAGTCCGTCGGTTCTGAGAGACGCGACAAGGCTACCGAGAGCCTCCGCAAGTTTCGACTCTTTGTCGATGCGTTTCTCGCTAAGTTCCTTTTTCTTCTCTGAAAGGGGATCGCCCGAGAAGCCGTCGTCGCGACGTTTCGCGTCGGCGTACGATTCCGCCGCGCTCACAACGGCCTTGAGATCGTCTCGTTTCTCAACTAGCGCGCTCGCCTCTACGCCGGCAAAATCGTCGGCTATCGCAAGCGCGACCGCCTGGTTGCGCTCAGCTTTGGGAGTCGCCGTCGCCCCGTCCACTATAAAGCCGACGCCAAAGCCCGTAACAATCGTAGCGAGATACCCGAACAAGCCCGTTAAGCCGCTCGACGCCGCGCCAGACTTCTTCGTCGCGATCGTTGAAGCCACGCATCCGATAAGGCATTGCGGACCGTAAATAAAGAACCCGATCATACTCAGCAACAGAATGTTCAACATGAGCGATTCGGAATCGAGACGCCAGAACGCCAAAGAAGCCAGGCCGCAACCAAGCATATAAACAAAGCACGCCTTCGCGCCGCGTCCGTTGAAGACTTTGTCCATTAAGATACCGCTCAGAATGATTCCGAACGCGCCGAAAACTTCGTAGCACGCCGTCGCCCAACCCGCCGACTGGAGATCCAACCCCTTCGACTGAGAAAGGAACGTCGGAGCCCAGTCGAGAATCGAGAAACGAACAATATAAACAAAGAAGTTGGCAAGGCAGAGCACCCAGACCGCCCAGTTCGAAAAGACGTTTTTGCAGAGGTCTTCCCACCACCCGGTTTCTTGCTCCGCAACGGCTTCCGTCGATTCTTCTTCCGCCTTTTGCGCACACGCCGCAACCGCCGCAGCTTCGCCTTCCTTCTTCAATCCGCGCGTGCGTTCATAATAGGTCTCGACCGGTTCGAAGCCTTCCTTCTCTGGCGAATCGCGCAACGCCCAGAAAAGGAAGATCGCGCCAAGCAAGCTCAACGCAGCGGGAACCAAGAAGCAAAACTTCCAACCTAAAAGGACGACAAAGGAATTCAATAAGAAGACCAGACCGGCGCCAAAGGAATGCGAGATATTCCAGGTCGCGAATTTAATGCCGTGTTCGTGCGGCGCAAACCAGTGCATAAGACTCTTCGCGCAGGGAGGGAACCCCATTCCCTGAACCCAACCGTTAATAATCCAGAACGAACCAATAATCCAGGCGATCACCGTCGCTTGGTTCTGATCTGGAAAGAGCGCCGACGCTATGTCGGAGGAAAATCCGCAGAAAACGTTTGTCATCGCCGCTAAAAATAGACCGATCGACATGAAATAACGCGGATTCACGCGGTCGCTCCACACGCCGTTTACAAAACGCGCTACCCCGTAAAGAACTCCGTGGATCGTAAGGAAGAGACCAAGCGTCGTCTTCGTTACGCCGATCGATTCCAAACCGGGCATCGCCATTGTAATGCTTTTGCGCACGAAATAGAAGAAAATGTACCCGATCATCGTGCCGATCAGGATACGCCAACGCCAATATTCATATTCCCTATCTGTGCGAACGCGCGGCGCCGACGCCGCCTCTGCTTTACTCGACATCGTCAAACTCTCTAACTGTGGAAACAAGATCGCAAACGCTCGTTCAGAAAGAAGAGCGTTTGCTACTAAAAACTGTCAATGGTTACTACTTCTTCGCCTGAACGAGGAGGTCGGCTAGTATCGAGATATTGTCAAGAACGAGTTCCGGAGTCAGCCCGCTCTCTTTGAGCGTTTCCAGCGTCGCCTCGCCTGTCAGAACGAGAACGCCCGGAATCTCCGCGCGACGCGCCATCTCCATATCCGTATAGATCCGGTCGCCGACCATCATGATCTCGTCCTTTTTGAGACCGTACTTATCCATAATGCCGCCGATCATGTCTTTATCCGGCTTGCCGGGCACGGCTTCCGGCTCGCGTCCGGTTACGTCCTTAATCAGCGCTTGAACCGCGCCGCAGTCGACCAGGATCGTATCGAGGTCCGTCGGACACACTGTGTCCGGATGCGTCGCAATATACGGCTTCCCCTGCCCAACCCAGTACGTGCCCTTGCATAAACGATCATACGTAAGCGTCGTGTCGAACGCGACGACGACAAGCTCCGGCTCCTCCTGTTCATTGTATTCGTCGATCATCGTATAGCCGTGATCTTCGAATTCCTCGCGGAGACTCGCCGTACCGAGAACGTAGATTTTTTTAACGTCCGGGTAATGCTGTTTGAGATAGAAAAACGTTGCGGACGCAGAGGTAGTTATGTTGTCTGGAGTCGCTTTCAAACCGAGCTTGAGAATCTTCGTAAGGTAATCTTTCGCGCTCTTCGAAGAGTTGTTCGTGAGAAAGGTATAGTCGACGCCGATCTTTTCGAGCGTTTCAAAGACGTCTTTGGTGTACGGGAAAAGCGTTCCGCCCTTATAGATCGTCCCGTCCATATCGAAGGCGACGCGTTTAATCTTTGAAAGATCCACCATCGGATTCAAGTAATGAACCGGATGATCCGTTAGACTGAATTGCTCGCTCATTGATGCTATCCTCCACGCTATCGACGCCGGCGAACCCGCGCGCTAGCCTTAAAACTGGTTGTCGTAACGAGACTCGAAAGAGCCAAACTTCCATACGCCCATTATAACGCGCGCAAGGCGCTCTTTTCAAGCGCTTCGCGCCTA
Organism: uncultured Planctomycetota bacterium; assembly: GCA_902803085.1. Taxonomy (GTDB): domain Bacteria; phylum Planctomycetota; class Planctomycetia; order Pirellulales; family Thermoguttaceae; genus RUG369. The sequence continues at coordinate 1,974 of CADCOO010000337.1, read as the reverse complement.
TTTTGCCGAAAAAAATGAAATCAACCGCAACGCGCGCGTCGAACGACGTAACTTCTCCCCTTAACAATCGCGCGCTCCGGTGTATAATTGACGTACGTTTTATCGCTATTGTTAAGCCGCGCTATGAAAAAAGGAAGCAATCCCAATGGACGAGCAGTTCAATACGATTGAAGAGGCGATCGAATCGTTCCGCAAAGGCGAAATTGTTATCGTTATGGACGACGCCGATCGTGAAAATGAAGGCGACTTCATTTGCGCCGCAGAGAAAGTTACGCCGGAACACGTCAATTTCATGCTAAAATATGGACGCGGTCAGACGTGCGTGCCGCTACTCCCCGACACATGCCGACGCCTCAACCTAACGCAGATGGTTCAAGACAACACGGCGCCTTTACATACGGCGTTCACCGTGCCGGTCGACCATGTTAAGGCGCGAACCGGCATTACCGCGCAAGAGAAAGCAATGGCGGTTCGCGCGCTCGCCGATCCCGATAGTAAAATTACTGATTTCGTGCGTCCTGGGCACCTTTTTCCTCTCGAAGCCAAGGAGGGCGGCGTCCTACGTCGCGCGGGCCATACGGAAACGGCGGTCGATCTGGCGCGCCTGGCAGGTCTCTTTCCAGCGGGTCTTTTAACGGAAATCCTCGACGAAACGGGCGATCGTGCGACGACGGCGGAACTAATCGAAATTGCCAAACGATTCAATTTGAAAATCGTAACGGTCGCGGCGCTGATCAAATATCGTCGCCAGCATGAAAAGATCGTCGATCGGGTCGCCGAAGCGGATCTACCGACGAAATACGGACAAGGTCGCATTTACGGCTATAAAGTCAAGTATGAGCCCGGCGAACCGATCGCGATCGTCTACGGCGACCTCTCGACGAAAGAAGCGCCGCTCGTGCGTCTCCATTCTTCCTGCTTCACCGGCGACCTAGTGGCGTCGTTGCGTTGCGACTGCGGCGACCAGCTCCATTTGGCGTTGCAGAAGATTCAGAGCGAAGGCGTCGGCGCGCTTATCTATCTACCGCAAGAGGGCCGCGGCATTGGTCTGGTCGAGAAAATTAAGGCGTACGCGCTCCAGGATAAAGGCATGGACACCTGTGAAGCGAACCTTGCGCTAGGCTATCCGGTCGACCTACGCGACTATGGCGTCGGCATTCAGATTCTTAAGGATCTCGGTCTGCACAAAATCCGTCTTATGACGAACAACTCGAAAAAAGTCGACGCGTTCATCTACAGCGGTTTCGACCTGGAAGTCGCAGAACAAATTCCCCTTCAGGCGCCGTGCAACGAGCACAATCGTTTCTATCTTGAAACGAAACGCGACAAGATGGGGCATACGATCGATCCCAGTATTTAAACGTCTTTTAACCATAGCGCCAATAAAAAACCGAGTCCTCGTCAGACTCGGTTTTTTTATCATTGACGCTCGCAAACCGCCCGTCGCTATTTCGCAATTCCCGTCGTGCGCGATTCGCGAATGACCGTTACCTTGATCTCCCCTGGAAACTGAAGACGTTCCGTGAGCTTCTTGACGATATCGCGACATATCTTCGCGGCGCTCTCGTCGGTCGTCAATTGAGAATTCACCATAACGCGCATCTCGCGCCCAGCCTGAACGGCGTACGCCTGTTCGACAAAAGACGACTCCATTGCGATCTGCTCGAGCTCCTCCATACGTCGTACGTAGTTTTCAAGCGTCTCGCGACGCGCGCCGGGACGCGACGCGCTACACGCGTCGGCGGCGGCGACTAAAATCGTGTACGGATCGGCAACGCGGAGGTCTTCATGGTGGTTCAACGCCGCCTGAACGACTTGGAACGGCTCGCCGTTGCGTTTGAGAATATCGGCGCCAATTTTCGGGTGTCCGCCCTCCATTTCGTGGTCCGACGCTTTCCCAATATCGTGCAGAAGCCCGCAACGACGCGCCAGATTTTCGTCCAATCCCAACTCCACCGCCATCATGCCGGCGAT
>CADCOO010000336.1 GCA_902803085.1 uncultured Planctomycetota bacterium | reverse complement strand
GTCGCGAACGCGGTGCGAGACGAAGTTGCTCAGGTACACTTGGTCGAATTCGCGGTTTGGCGAGACGAAGTTGATCTGCATGAGAACGGTCGGCGACCTTTTGCGGACGGTCACGCCGACCTTTCTGACTTCTTCCGGCAACTTCGGAGTCGCGAGAGCGACGCGGTTCTGGACGTGAACGAGCGCCTCGTCGAGATTCGTTCCCGTCTCGAAGACGACGCTTAACCCCATTCCTCCGTCGTTAGCGCTGCTGGACTCCATGTAGAGCATGTTTTCCACGCCGTTGACTTGGTCCTCGATGATTTCGGCGACCGTCTCGGCGACGACGCGCGCGTTTGCGCCGGAGTAGTTGGCGCGAATATTGATCGTCGGAGGCGCGACGTTCGGATATTGCGCGAGCGGCAGCCGGAAATAGGCGACGGCGCCGATCAGAACGATAAGAATCGAAAGAACGCTCGCAAAAACCGGGCGGTCGATGAAGAATTTCGCCATGGTTCGTTCCTTTCGACTATCGCTCGAGCGAAATCTGGTAGATATTGTCGTTCGTCGTCGACCCGTCTTCGAGAACGCGCGTTCCGTCTTCGCGAAGAATCGACGTCGTCGATTTTGTCTCGAGTTCGATCGGATCAATTCGAACGCCGGGGCGGATCCTCAGCAGGTTGTCGACGACGACGCGCTCGCCCTTTTCGAGTCCGTACCTCACGACGCGCATGTTGTCGTCCTGAAGAGGGCCGAGGACTATCTGACGCGATTCAATCATATTTCCTTCCGTAAGGACGTAGACGCGTTTGACGTTTTGGTCGGTGACGACCGCCTCTTCTGGGATAAGCGCGGCTTCGTATTCGGGCGAGGTCGGGAAAAGAACGCGGACGCGTAGACCGGGAACGAGAGGACGCAAGCCGTTTTCACCGACGGGGTTGTTCGCGACGGATCGGAACTCTAGTGTTCCGGTTGTTTCGTTGAGGGACGGCTCCGAAAAGTCGACGTTTGCTTCGTGGTCAAAGGCGCCGTCGCCGACGGCAAATTTTACGACGAGCCCTTTTTTGCCGTGTTCGACGCCAGCGAGTTGACGGCGGAAGAACAGAAGCGTTCGTTCGTCTACGTCGAAATAGACGTAAATCGGATCGACGGCCACGACTTTAGTGAGGAGCGTCGCGCCTTTCGTTACGAGGTTGCCGACGGTGATCTGCTCGCGACTGACGACGCCGTCGATTGGGGTGCGGATCGTCGCGTAGTCAAGATCGATTTGGGCGAGTTCGGCGGAGGCTAGCGCCGCATTAAGTTCCGCTTTGCGCGCGTCGCGCTCCGCGATCGCAAGTTCGAGTTGCTGCTGCGACGTCGCGTTCTTTTCGATTAGATTCTGCTGACGTTTAAGCTCCGCCTCGAGTCGTTCGAGGTCGGCGCGTTTTGCGGCGACGTCGGCGCGTTCTTCGTCGAGCGTCGCCTTATAAACGCGAGAATCGAGCGTGAAGAGAACGTCCCCCTTATGAACGAACGAACCGGGCGTGAAATTGATTGTTTCAAGGTATCCCGTAACTTGTGCGAGCACGTCGACCGACTCGACCGCCGCCGTTCTGCCTGTCAGCTCGTTATAATCGACGATTCGCCGCGTAGTCGCCTCCATAACGTGGGCGGGAATTGCTTCTTCTTCGTTCGTTTCTCGAGCGTTTTCTTCGTGACGAGGTTTGAGTCTGTCGCAAGAGGTAGACGAGACGACGAGAGAAAGGAGGAACAACACGAGGAAGAAGGACGGTTTTTTCACGATCGTTACCAACTCTAAGAGCGTAGTCCTGCGTTTAGAATTACACAACGCGCGGATGGAGGACTTCTCCGCAAAATTCCGTTTGGCTTATGCAAGCCATGCGATAATTAAGAGGTTATTATAACAGAGGGGCGTTCGCAATTCAAGAAGTCGTAAAAACAGTCCTTTTGAAAAGACCGTAGGTTCTTGAACAAAACGACGCGCGTACATAACTTAAGAGTATAGTTTCGGAACCTAGCGCGACGATAGGAAATAGCGCTAAAAAATTGATTTTCTGCGGTTTAATTTTCCTCGGAGCCGCCGCGACCTCCGCCTCTGGCGCCGCCGCCACGCGTTCTGCGAAGCGCGTCGAGCGCGTTCTGAGTCCTGTCTCGAGCGCTTTCAGAGGAGTTTGTTTCGTCGACGTCGTTTGTTCTGGCGGCTCTACGATTGGTCGTCGCGCCGCCGGCGGCGACGGGAGGCGTGGATTCGGAAACGGTCGGTTCGTTTTCAGGCGTCGCCGCCGAAGGTTCCGGCGTCGTTTCGGCGCCGGAGAGTCCGCGATTGCGCGTCTGACGAGATTCGCGCGAGGTACGGAGGGCGTCGAGGAGCCGGTCGCGGCGCGACTGCGTTCC
>CADCOO010000335.1 GCA_902803085.1 uncultured Planctomycetota bacterium | reverse complement strand
GGCGGATGCGGAGGTCATGGCGGCGCGTCTACGGAAACCCCAGTTCCGGACGCCCCCGCTACGGAAGCGCCCGCGCCAGAAGCGGCGCACGCCGAGTAATTCGCGTCGGCGTGGTCGGCTTTGGTATTCGTTATTAGTTCGGGCGCGTTCGTTTGCGTCCGAACTTCTTTTGAGAAATGGAATAAACGTTTGTTATGAAGGCGTTAAAAGCTATCTCGCGACGGTTGCATCGCTATTTGGGTTGGCTTACAGGCGTCGTCGTCGCAATTCTCTGCGCGACCGGCGCGATTCTTCTTGTGCAGCCTGAGGTTGAACGCTTGGCGGAGCCGGAGCGATTTATCGCGCCCGATCACGAGGGTAAAACGCTTCTTTCGCTCGACGATTTTCTCTCGACCTTTGAGAAGAACGAGCGCGCGACTTTCGAAGAGCCGACGAACGTTCTCGTCGCGCGTCTCAATATTCCGAGCAATCCCAATCGCACGTGGTACGCGCTCGTTTCCGCGCGCGATCGCAATGATCGTTGGACGTACATGGCGTACGTCGATCCTTATACAGGCGCCGCCGTCGCGTACGGTCCGAGCAAGACGCTTGAATTCTTCCGCACGGTTCGAAGAATGCACACGTCGCTATGTCTGAATCCTACCGTCGGGCGTCCGATCGTGCGGTACTCGACGTTGATATTCGTTTTTATCCTCCTTACGGGTCTAGTTCGCTGGACGCCGTCTCGTTTATCGAATAAGCAAGCGTGGAAATCGGCGTTGGTTCCAAGCGTAACGAAGGGTTATTTCCGCACAATTTACGATCTTCACAACGTTTTGGGCTTCTACGCAACGCTTGTCTTGCTCGTTTTGGCGTTAACCGGTTGTTGGATATCCTTCTCATGGTTTAAAGACGGTTTCGACAAGCTGATAGGCTATGATCGTGAATCTCGTTATCAGGCGGATTTTCAAATAGCCGAGGTAGGCGAAACGACGACGTCTTTTCAGGGAATTCTTGATAAGCATCGCGCCGTCGCGGGCGAGAAGAAGTCGTACGACGTTTTCTTTCCCGGCGCGAAGTCGCCGACGCCGATTTGTATTCGGCAGAGCGACGGGTTCTACTATGCGGACGCGTACTATTGGAATCAGTATACGGGCGAGCTGCTCGGCGTCGACCGCTATGGTAATTTGCCGGCGGCGCAACGCGTGCGCACGGCGATAATGCCGCTGCATCGCGGTACGTTCTGGGGCGCGACGACGCGCTACATATTTTTAGTCTTCTGCGTTCTCGGCGTCCTGCTTGCCGTAACGGGGTATCTTCTTACGTTAAAGCGTTGGGATATTGAAGAGAAGAACGTTGAGCGTCGACGCGCGCGCGAAGCGGAAGGCGCGGACGACGCTCCTGTCAAATCGGAATAAAGAATGAACGGAATGGCAAATCAAGTAAGCGAAAAACAGGGCTTGAAGAGGACGCGACGCGCGTTGAACGCGCGGACGTTGCGTTACGTTATGGTCTTTTGCGCGATCTTTTACGCCGTTCTTCCGTCGTTTACGTATTGTCGTTGCGCTGGGCGACGTTACGTAGGCGTCGTTCGTCGTTGCTGCGCCGAACGTTCTTTAGCGCGTTTATCGAAGGAATGTTGTCGCGGACGTTGTTGTGAACGCGACGTTATCGCCAACGAGTCGCAACGTCCTGCGCCGAGTCGCGAGAGATGTTGTCGCGTTTTTGTTAAATCTTTCTTTCTGGCGGGCGAAACGCCCTCGCCAAGTCGCGAAGTTCGGCTTGACCACCTCGGCGATTCACTTCTAGCGCTTGGTCGCGCGCATACGAACGCCATGCTGGCGGAAACGAAACTGGCGTTTTACGCGCGCTGTAAACCTCCACGTCCGATCTATCTCCTATTGCTTGTTCTTCGTAATTGACGCGACGGCGCGCGAAGTGATTCGGCGCGCTTAACGGTATGTTTCACCGACGTTCATTCCGTTTGATCGTCGCTCGTTTGCGACGATCGGTCAATCAATGAGAAAGGTTATAGAGAAATGACGTTTAATCTCAGAAAAACGACGTCTTTTGTCGTCGCGTTCGCGTTGTGTGCGTTCGCGTTCTCCGCTTCTGCTAATGCGGACGATTGCCAAGGGTGTTGCGACGCCTCCGCTTGCGCCGCGAAATGCTCCTGCGACAAGGACTCCTGCAAGTGTTGCGACGGTTGTCACAAGAAGGGCGAATGCAAGTGCGAGGATTGCCAATGCTGTCCAAAGTGTCCGGGCGCGGCTAAATGCGCGTGCAAAGCGGAAGCGAAATGCTCTTGCGACAAGGACTCCTGCAAGTGTTGCGACGGTTGCCACAAGAAGGGCGAATGCAAGTGCGAGGATTGCCAATGCTGTCCAAAGTGTCCGGGCGCCGATAAAAAATGAATTCGTTGAAGACGTCGACGTTTGAATAGAACGTTGCGTCGATCGCGGACTACATTGCGTGGAACGAACGGTTGGAGAGACTGTTTGTTCCACGTTTTTTATCGCTAAGAGGATCGGTTTTCTTTTGAAAAAGTTTTACGAGTCGATTGACACTCGCTTAACGCTTGACTACAATGTGGTCGCTAGCGCGCGGCGCGCGGCTTTATTGCGACAGTCAGATAACGAAGAGGTTGGGCATGACGAAATCCTTAACGCTTAAATCAGACGCTTTTTACCGCTCTGGAACGCTTCTTTGCGTCTTCTTAACGATTCTATTCGGCGCGATCACCTTTGTCGCCGCCGCGCCGTCGCGCGCGGACGAGATCGCGGATTTCAAAAAGGAGGCGCTCGCGATCTGGGAGAAGCGTTTTACGCGCGCCGGCGCGCTCGAGGCGGCGTGCGATTGGACGTCGTACTGGGGCGACTACCGGAAGGTTAACGTGCATAAAGGAACGACGAACTTATACTTGCTTTATCCATGCGTTTGCGTTGAATCGTCGACTTCCGATT
>CADCOO010000334.1 GCA_902803085.1 uncultured Planctomycetota bacterium | reverse complement strand
GCGTCCCACCTCTCAAAAGCCGCCACGACCTCAAAGCCCGCCTGCTCAAATCCAAGACTCAGACCTCCGCATCCTGCGAACAAATCAACGACTCTCACGTACTTCTCCTTATCGATTCCCAACGCGCCGCGCCACGTCGCAATATTCTACCGTCCTTCTCCTGCGACGTCAACTACGCCGTTGATTTGCACGTTTCGTACGTTCTCTTTGCCAGACTCGCAATGGAGAATTTCCGCCTCCGGATTGTAGTTGACGACGTTCGAGATCGTTGAATCTGCAAGCGAACCGGCGATCAGAATCGCCTGGCGCGCTTGCGAATGAACGTTTGAAATCGTTATGCCGTAGGTATCGCCCAGCGGCGTTACGCCGCCCCACGCTGGGTTTGCGTCACCAATCCGGATCGTCGCGCGATCGACGACTCTGCCTGGCGACGCGTCCATAACGCCGTCGATCGTTACTCGATAAATCTTGATCCCCGAAGCGTTCAGCAGTCGTACGATCTGATGACCGCCAGCCGCGTAACCGACGACGTTTCGAATCGTAATGTTATAGACGTCGTAATTGACGTCCGCCGCAAAGTCCGAGACTTCCGTCGAATCGAGCGAGCCGCCCTCGCAATCCCCCGGCCGAATGGCGGTAATCGCGACCAAGTCGTCCCCCGTATGCCCGAAGATTCCGTCCACCACAATATTCCGACAGCCCTTGCGCAGATCGAGTCCGTCGACGTTGAGCGCCTTGACCGACTCGCCGTCGATTATTCGCGTCTCCACCGACTCAAAGGTCAAGTTGCGCACGACGCCGTTTTCGCACCTTTCAAGAGAGACGCTCCATGCGTGCGCGTTCTTTATTGTTACGTTCTCAATGAGGAAATTATGAACGTTCGCGAAGAGAACGCCAATATTGCGCCAGTCGCCGGTCTGCGATTCCCCCTCTTTTCCCGCGTCGGTCCCGTACGCGCGTTCGCCGAGTCTCTTACCGGAGTCGCCCGTCGCGCGGGGACGATCCGCTCCGATGAGCGTTGCGGAGCCAATCCCGACGACGCGAATATTCTCCGCGCGCTCGACGACCTTGATTCCAACGCCGCTATTGGCGCTGCGAATGAAGTTGTCGCGGCATGAGTCGGAGAGCTTGAGCGCGCAATTATCAAGTATGAGCGTCGTATTCGACGGTAGGAGAATAGCGGAGTCGAGAAGCCAGTACTGACGATCCGAAACCTGGTCGGGTGCGCGCGAGGTAATCCTAACGACGCCGTTCCAAGAGGGCGCGGCTTCGAGCGCGGCGGCAATTCGTTCGGAATCTGATCCGGAGTAGTCGTTTGGGTTGTTCGACGGACGTTGCGCGCGCGCGGGCGCGACGAACGCGGTTAGCGCGGTTACAAGAGCAAGAATTAAGGAACGCGACGTCATTGTTTTCCTCACTAAACGGTTTAACGGTCGAAGGTCGGCGCCCTTCGCCGCTCCTTCAGTCGACGGTAGATTATATCGAGCGCGCACGACGTCGCAAGAGTCGAATTCCACGCGCGCGGACGCCGTATTTTCGGGTTGATTTCACGCGCGCAATTGATTATATTACCGGAGCGATCGGCGCGGACGTTGCCGCAATCCGATCGTGAAATCGTAGCGTATGATAGAGTTGGGTCGTCCTATGAAGAAGTTTTTGCGCAGAACAGGCGATTACGCCGTTTACCTCGTCGTTCGAATAGCAATATGCGTCGTGCAGTCCTTTTCTCTTACGGCGTGCCATAGCGCGGCGGAGGTCATGGCGTTCTTCTTCAACGACGTGCTGCGCGTGCGCGGCAAACTGGTCGACGAGAACCTCAAATATGCGTTCCCCGAGACGACGCGCGGCGAACGGCGTCGTATGGCGCGCGCAATGTGGACGCATCTCTTTCTCATGGTCGCTGAGGTCGCGCACGCGCCGCGACAGTTGCACGGCTTGAATTGGTGGCGACGCGCCGTGATCGAGAACGGCGACGCGCTCTTTAAGGCGCTGCAGGGTGACAGACCGATTATTCTCATTACGGCGCACTTTGGCAATTTCGAGATCGGCGGCTTTCTACTTGGCGTCTTGGGCTATCCCTCCTTCTCCGTGGCGCGCAAGTTGGACAATCCGTATTTGGATAAATTTATAGGCGAGTTTCGCGGTCAATCGGGTCAAATTATTATCGATAAGAACACGGGCTACGAGGAGATTCTCGACGTTTTGCGCAATAACGGCGTCATGGCGTTCTTGGCGGACCAATCGGCGGGTAAGAAGGGCGCGTGGGTGAAATTCTTCAATCGTCCGGCGTCGGCGTACAAGGCGATGGCGCTCTTGAGTCTGCAGTACGACGCGCCGATCTTCGTCTGCTATTCGACGCGTCGCGACGATCAGCCGCTCAATTTCTCCATGCGTCTCGTCGATTCGCTCGATCCGCGCGCGCTGCCGCCCGACGTTCAGACGGTGCAGCAGATTACGCAATGGCACGTCTCGCGTCTAGAAGAACAGGTTCGCCTGGCGCCCTCGCAGTATTGGTGGCTTCACAATCGCTGGAAGACGTACGGCAAGACGTTTCCCAAGGATTGGACCCCGCGTTAGACGCGCGGAAATTTGTTTTTTTTCGAAAAACCCCCTTGCCCTTTGCGGGGCAAGCGCTAGAATATAACCCGCGTTGGGTATTCCAATGCGACGCCCTGATAGCTCAGTTGGTAGAGCAAGCGGCTGTTAACCGCTGGGTCCAAGGTTCGAGTCCTTGTTGGGGCGCTTGCGATCG
>CADCOO010000333.1 GCA_902803085.1 uncultured Planctomycetota bacterium | reverse complement strand
GTGTAGATCTGCGTCGTCGCAATACTTTCGTGGCCCAGCATCTCCTGCACTTGTCGCAAATCGGCGCCGCCTTGAAGTAGGTGAGTCGCGAAACTGTGACGCAACGAGTGAGGACTTATCGAATTTGGCGCGCCAATTCGTAGCGCATATTTTTTTACAAGTTCCCAAAGCGCCTCGCGACGCATCTTGTGGCCGCTGCGAGATAGGAACGCATAGGCGGCGCTTGACGTTCCGCTCGATTTGGCGCGCGATAGGAGCTTTTCTCGTGGCGAGGTTGGAGTCGACGACGTCCGGCGTTGGGACGTCGCGCCGCCAACTTTTTCTCGTTCTTCCGCCTTAGCGAGAATGAGAGGGCGCGATTCCGTTAGCCATTGCCGAAAAGCTAGAATTGCCGACTCGCCCAGATGGACGATACGCTCTTTTGATCCTTTCCCAAAGCATCGACAACAGGCGCGATCAAGCCAAACGTCTTCGAGTTTGATATTGACGACTTCCGAGGCGCGGCAACCTGTCGCGTAGCAGAATTCCAGAATTGCGCGATCGCGAATCCAGAATTCGTCGACTCCAGACTGCGGCTCCACGAGGAGACGGTCTATTTGACCCGGCGTTAAGACCGAAGGAAGACGCTCCCATTGCTTTTGCGAGCCGAGGAGTTCGGCGACGTTATGGTGGAGAACGCCCTCGCCTTGTAAAAAACGGAAGAAAACGCGCACCGAGGTTAAATTGCGCGCGATCGACGCCGGCGAGAGTTTCTTGTCGCGCAGATACGCTGGGAACTCCGCTAGTTGCTGAACTGTCAATTCGGGAATTGAACGGTCGGCTAACCATCGATAGAAGCGTATGAGATCGGCGCGATAGGCGAAACACGTGTTTTTAGCAAGCTGACGTTCGTAAGCGACGTAACGCAGGAAATCGCGCAACCACAAGCGTTGCGAGTTGGCAAGCGTTACGGTCTTAGGCGTGAGCGTTCGACGTTGCGGCACGGCGTTCTCCTTTCTCGCGCTCTGTTCGAACCGACCTATTCAAATTCGTGGCGATACGACGGCTGCGCCAGGCGCCCGTCGACAACGATCGCGTTCTTATGGAGTTCTACGAACGCGTAACAGTTTTTCGGCGTTTCCACGACGCCTTTAAAGGTAACGTGCGCGACGTTATTGCGCACGCCGTACGAGCCTTCGTGCAGATGCCCCGCAAGATACGCTTTAACGCACGCGTGTCGATCCAGAATCTCGAGTAAATCGCTTCCGTTCCAGGTCGAGATTCCAAGCCGGAAGTAAAAGACGTCCAGATTGACGAGCGACGCCAATTTCGTTCGAGGACTATCGAGCGTTTTCGATTGCGCGTAGAGGGGAAAATGCGAGCAGACGGCGACGTTCTCGCCATTTGCGTCCGCTTCGCTAAGCGTGCGCTCGACCCAGTCGAGCTGCGTTTGCGATAGAGAGCCGTTCCATTCTGCAGGGAGTTTATTGTCGGCGTCCGTGCGTCGCCAACGTTCGCGTTCAGCTTTTGCGCGTTCGCGCTCTTCCTTCGTCTCCGACGCGTATTCGCTTATCTCGTTGCCGTTGAGTACGACGAATCGCCAACGGTTCTTCGCGTCTTCTGGATCGGCGACGAGGAAATCATAATAGCCCGGCTTTTCGAGCCCTAATAGACCATAGACTTCCGATTTCTTGTCTTTCTCCACGTGGAAATCATGGTTGCCAAGCACGTGACGCCACGTAATGCCCGCGTATTTTTCCGAGACGTGGAATAATTCGCGTACCGCGAGCGCGTTCGACCAGTCGCTTTGCCAAGCGTCTCCGAAATTCATTGCAAACTCTATGTCGGCGCGTGAGATTTCGCCCGCGCTAATCAGGAATTTCTGGATGGAGTCGCGGTAGGTTCGTCCAATCGTTTCATCCAAATCGCCGTATTGCAAGTCGGCGACGGCTGCAAATCGTATCATTACGTCTCCTCGTCTTTAACATGGTCGAATCGTTGCGCGCCGCGAGAGCGACGCAAAAAAAGCCTGCGTCTCTATGATAGCAGGCTTTCCTTGGAGACGCAAGCGCGCGACGATAAGAATCGCGCGGCCTCGAGCCGATCGAGGAAGCCGAGGCGCGCAATTCGTTATAGTTCGAACGGCGAATTAATGGAGCGCAAACTCGCCCTCAAATTCCGGACTCGAGTTCACTTCTAACGGTTCGTCGGAGGGCTGATAGGGACGGTAGACGCCAAATTCGTCGACTCCGTCGCCATTCCAGTCGCCGACGACCGGGACGTCGCCCGCTTCGCCGAATTTAATCGGCTGGCTCAATTGACCGTCGGCGCTTACGGCGATTCGCCAGTAACCGTCTTTGAAAAGACCGACCGTGTCGAAACCGTCGCCGTTCCAGTCGCCGACGACCGGCGTGAAGTCCTTGAGATTATCTGCGACGGTAATCTCGAGGTCGCCGCCGTTTCTAATGCCGTCCCCGTTCCTATCGAGGTAGAAGACGCCCTTGCTGTAGACGCCGATTTCCGAAACGCCGTCGCCATTCCAGTCGCCAACGATCGGAACGTCGCCTTCGGCGCCAAACGAGAAGACGTGGTCGATTAGGTCGAGACGCGGACTGCCCGTGTCCTTGTCGCGCGTCTTCCGCATATATTCGCGCGCTTTTGCAAACAGATTCTGATCAGGCGGCACGTTCTTTGCGCGGCGACCGTTGACGACGGAGACGTTCGTGTTGAAGTCGCTCGCAAGACCCGGTTCGATCGAAATAGCCTCGTCGTCGAACGTCCATTTCTTACCGAAGACGCCCAAGTCTGCTTTGCCGTCGCCGTCCCAATCGCCAACGACGGGGACGTCGTCAAATTTACCCAGTTCGGCGGTATAATTTATTTTGTTTTCGCCGTCATTCTCCAGATCTATATTCAGAAGCCAATTGCCGCCGTCGTAAAGACCGATACAGTCTTTACCGCTACCGGTCCAGTCGCCAACGACCGGTTTCGCTCCCGCCACGCCGAATACAACCTCTCGATCGATTCCTTGTAGTATCCAGATTCCATCAACGCTCGGACCCTTGTAGCTAACCGTCTGGAAATCGACGGCGCTTCCTTGATTTGCACGGAAGCCGTAGGTCGTACGGATCGCATCGTTCGAACGAGGACTCGTGCCGTTAAAGACGCTCAGTTTCCACGTGTACTCTTCCGTAAAACCGCCGCCGCCGCCGTAGAGCGTCGTCATACTGCCGGGAATGACCGGTTGATACCAAATATAGGGGAACATGGTCGGCGAGGGCGCCCAAAGATTGGGCGGCACGTTGACGGGAGGCGTATTCGGCGGCGGAGGATAATCGCGATCCTGTTTCAGTTCGCCGAAGTTGTACTCGACCCCGACGTCTCCCGGCTTGACGTTGATATCCGCGATTCGATCGCTGGATTCAATGACCCCGCCGAGCGAACCGACGGAATCTTTGCCGTCCAGGTAATTGGCCGGTTGCGTTTCAACGAGTTTATAGACGCGCATCGGTTTGAGATTGTCAAAGACGTAGTGTCCGTTTCCGTCTGTAACCGCCGTCTCGCCGGTATTTTCATATTTGCCCGTCTCGGGGTTAAGTACGAAGAGCGCGACGCTTGCGCCGGCAATTCCCGGTTCGCCAGACTCTTTAATCCCGTTGTCGTTGACGTCGTAATAGACGAAACCGGAGATCGAAGCGGGCCTTAGCTCGCCAAAGTTGTAGTTAATCCCGTGTCCGTTTCGAGGCAACTCAATATTGAACAAATAGTCGTCCATCGAGGCGTCGCCTACTTGGGCGCCGAATATCGTTCCAACGGTATCTTTGCCGTCGTAGTACGCCGTCGGCTGGATTTCGTGGAGCACGTAAGTCTCGTCCGGCTTGAGATCGCCGAAATAATAGAACCCGTCTTTGTTAGTGAGTTGGAAATCGACAAACACGGGCGCGCCGTCGTCGCCGACGCGATAGAGTTCCACGCGTACGTTTTCGATTCCGGCTTCGTTCTCTTCCATGATTCCGTTGTCGTTGTCGTCTTCATAGACGAAACCGCTCAAAGAACCAGTAGGCACAAGCTCGCCGAAATCATACTCCTCGCCGTAGTCGTTCCACGCGACGGGAATATCCGTGATGTGATCGCTCTCTTTCACATAGCCGCCGAGCGTGCCCTCGCGATCTTTACCGTCCGCCCAATCTTCCGGCTGGATTTCCTTGACCGCGTACGTGCGTTCGATATCAAGATCGGTGAACTCGTAGAACCCAAACTCGTTGGTTATCGTCTCGTTGATCTTCTTGTATTCGCCGTCTTCGAGAATCCAAAGTTCGACGGTTGCGCCGGCAATACCTTTCTCGCCAAGCTCCGGCTCGCGTAAACCGTTATCGTTTGCGTCGTGGTAGACGTAACCCGAAATTGCGCCGAGCTTGAGTTCGCCGAAGTTGTAGTCCTCGCCGTGATCGTCCCAACCGACGTTCACTTCCGAGAAAGCGTCGTTCGAAACGTTGCCGCCGAGAGTACCGGGCGCGTTGTCTTTACCGTCGGCGTAATCGATCGGCTGATGTTCCTTAACGGCGTATTGTTCGTTAATAGGCAACTTATCGAAGGAATAATTGCCGTCGGCGTCGGTCTTCGTCGAACGATAGAGCGCGTAGTCCGCACCGTCCCACTTATAGAGATCGATCTGAACGTTCGAGATACCGCCCTCAAGAGGATCCTTGACGCCATTATCGTTACGGTCCTCGTAGACGTTCCCTGCTATTGAACCAAGCTTCAATTCGCCAAAGTTATAATCGCGTCCATGATCGTCCCAGCCGACGCGGATCTCGGAAAACTCGTTGAACGAAACGGCGCCGCCGAGAGAACCGGGCGCGTTGTATTTGCCCTCGTCGTAATCGTCCGGCTGCCATTCCTTAACCGCGTAATCGCAGTTAATATCGAGGTCCTCGAAAAGATAATTCCCGTTTTCGTCCGTATAGGCGGTTTTCTGATAATTCCAGTTGCCCGCTCCGTCCGATCGGTATAGGTCAATTCTCACGTTGGCAATGCCAGGCTCGCCGACGTTTTTGACGCCGTTGTCGTTCCGGTCCTCGTAGACGTTGCCGGCGATGGAGCCAAGCTTGAGTTCGCCGAAATCGTAATGATAACCGTTTTGACCGTAACCAACGTAAATATCAGTTATTACGTCGTTTAGCGCGACGCCGCCGAGAGAGCCCGGATAATCTTTACCGTCAGAGTAGTCGGGCGAGCTGAAGATCTCTCGCACTTCATAAGTTTTCGTTGGGAGTTTGCGCACGTTGCTTGCGCCATAAGACCCGTCGAGAACGAATTTATAATATCCGTTAGCGTCGACGTTCTGCGATTCCATAAACACGTACGACTTATTGCCGTTTGAGTCGTAGTTGACTTGCCACAGCTGGATTTCTGCCGGGTAGGCGACGCCGTCCCATTCTTCGCCGTATTCTTTGCCGTTCGCGTTGTTGAGATCTTCGAAGACATAGCCGTCGATCGTACTGACAAGCGATTTTGCGAAGTTATTGTTAGACGCGTGTTCGCCCCCCTCCATGCCGCCGACGTTAATTTGGAGCGGAGAAATTTTTGTCCCGTAGTTGCCGCCCTTCGCGCAGAAATCGAAATATTGCCAACCTTCTGGCGATACGATATTGTCTTCCGAGAAGATTTCGTAGTCTCCCGGCATAAGATTATCGTTAAATTGGTAGTACCCGTTGACGTCGGTCGTCGTCGTCCACTTTCGACCGTCCTGCGAGACGAGCGTCACCTCGACTCCGGCGAGCGGCTCGTCGTTGAGTTCCGGCTCGTAATTGCAGTTGACGTTGTGATCGGCATAGACCGTGCCGGAGATAATGATCGGTTTAGGCGTCAAATCGACGTCGGCATAGACTCCGGCAAGACCAATGCCGTTATTGTCGTCGCTACTGTCGTACGGCAACTGATCTTCGGTAAACTCGTTAGACAGAGCGATAGAACGTTGGAATTCTTGATCGAACTTATCAACGAACATACCCGACCATACCTCGGTCTGGTAGTGATTGGAACTGAACGTCGCTTCTATTCTAGCGCCTTCAATTCCGCCCACGACGGAGCCGCCCATTTCAGACCCTTCGACTTGCGGGTTCATCGGGAACGGCGACGTTTGGAACTCGTCGAGGTCTATTTTAAAGATGAAATAATCCCCTTCGTGAAAGTTTGAGAAGGATATTTCAAGCGTGAGACCCCCGTCCTCAACATGCAAACCGTTCATCTCGACGTTGGGACTCTTTTCGACGACGGTAAAGGGCACGGACGCATAAACGCCAAGCTCGGAGGGCGTTGTATCAAAGAAAGGTTCGCCGTTGTCTATATGGCCGTTGCCGTTTTTGTCGAGATTGATAACGAGCGAGTCAAGCGTCGTGCCCGCGCCGTTCTCGCCTCCGACCCAGGCGACGTAAAAGAGATCGCCCAGTTCTTCTTGATACTGTTCCGCGTAGACGACCCCAACGGATACCGGTTCGGCCGATAGGTATTCGCGTTTTTCTAGTTCTTCAACGCGGCAAATACGACGCGTCGTCGGACGGTCTTCGCGCTTGGATCGCTTGCGGGACTTGCGTCCCGACTTCACCGCCGAATTGGATTCAATCGCGTGTTTTCTTATGAAGAGCGACATTCTTTCAGCCTTTCGTGCGCTGTTTGAACAAGCGCTTGTTCTGTTGGGCGTCCCCCGCTACGTCGGACTTGCGCTTGACGCGCGCCGACCGATCGCGCCGACGCGACCGTTCGCGGTTACGCATAACCATACTGTACGTCCGCGTCGTCGGCGGACGCGTCGTTATCCGTTGCAAGAGCGAACCGAATTTGACGGTTGCGACTCGTGTTGATCTATTTTTTACGAGGTTTCTCGCCAATCGACGTTAAAAACACTCCATAGGGACTCTCGAGCGCAATCAGCTCAAGAGTCCGCTACTCGTCGATCATTCATCGACATATTCCTGGCGTCGCGGCCAGTTTATTTTGGCTTTTAGTTGATTTTTTATCGAGTTTTCTTGGGAACGAACCATCGTATAACCGTCGTGTCATAACTGCCCGTATAGAGCGCTTCCGCTTCCTCGTCGTAATACATCGTCGACACGGTGCCTTTGTGCTCCGTGGAGCTCGTCAACGCAACGCTCTGACTTGAAAGGTCCCACACTTTCACGAAGTTCGTGCTATAACCTGCCGCAAGCTCGTCTTCGCCGCAGAACGTGAGAGAATAGACTTTGCCGCTTTCGACGCTAAGACTCGCCACCTGACGCCCGATCGAGACGGCGCCGTCCGAGCTGACCCCGACTTCACATACGGCGATTTGGTTCGCGTCGCCTCCGACGGCGACAAGTTTGCCAGACGGACTAAACGCGATAGCGCGTATCCGGCGCGGCTGCTGGGCATTATTGCTCGTCAGGGTGAATTCCGCGTATTGAGTCGGCGTTTTCGTTTGGCAAATTCTCATTTTGCCAGAGCGCCCGCCCATTGCGAGCAACCGTCCGTTGGGAGACGCGACGAGCTCGGTCGTATTGACGCCGGGCGCGTCCCACACGGCGTAGAGTTGGAGACGATTGTCGCAGTCGTAGATGTTGACGTAGCTCTTGTAAGCGCTAACGGCGATCATTCTGCCTCCCGCGAGGAACGCGACGCTATGCGCGCCTTTGATTTCTTCCGTCGTTTGGAGCTCGGTCTGCATGACCGCTTCGCGCGAGTCGACGTTCCAGAAGGTAACTTGGCCGTCTTGCGACAGCGTCGCTAGGAGGTTGGAGTCCCTTGCCGGCGAGAACGCGAGCGCGCGAATCCAATCCTTTCCTTCGGCGTTATTGGCTCTTGATCGAGCGGAATGGGAGAGCGCCAGTTCGAATGTGCTGTCGTTCACGTCGCATGAGTAAACGCGTTGATTGTCGCCGCCGACGTAGATCGTCGACTTATCTTTCGAGAGCGCCAACGAGGTTATGACCGGACGGAGGTCAACGTTTTCGAAATTAAAGGAATACTTTTTTTCTGGCGTGAGCGCGCTCTGCGCGACAGCGCGCGCGCCGTCGGCGATTACGACGCCGAGGACTCCTAGTAGCGTTGCGAACTGAAATAGTTTGAAGAATCGTCTTACCGTCTTGCTATTCATGATAACTCACCTGCCGAACCGTTTTTTCATGGACGCGCTATGCCGATTGGCGCTTGATTGCGCGTCTTTTTGCTTTCCCAACGAAACCTCGTCGGGCAAGTCGAGGTCTAATCTCGCTGACTTGACAACGCGCCGCGACGTCGGCAGACTGCAACCTTTCGTCGAGGGCGCTACTCCTTGTACGTATCGGCTAAAACTTAATCCCATGTGAGGTAAAGTTTGCGCCTACGCGCGAAAATCCCGCCAGCTCGCGGCGTATTAAGGAGAATTTATTGTGTGAGTAGACTGCGTAGTTCAATACGATTGCGCGGATTGCACGGATTGTTAGGGAAGAAAGCCGTCGCTTTGTTGGCGCGGCATTTGTGGTTTTATTGTTTAGATTTTAACGATAAGGCGGTTAGTTGCAAAAATTAGGCTAGTCGGGTAGTATAAATCGGTCAAAGTTTTTCCGAGCGGTTTTCGGAGAACAAAAAAGAGTTTATAATAAGAGGCTGGGGTAGACTTTCCACGCGAGATTGCTTGCGGTCGCTCATGCGGCAAGGCTCTCGCGATTTCCGTTTAACTTTGAAAGAGCAGCTTGTGTAGAGAGGACCTTGCGGTCGAAGGTCGGCGCTAGGAACGCAGAGCGTCGCGACGGCGAGGTTAGGAAGTCTCCCGCAAATGGTCGCGGGACGCGGTAAGCGTCGCGTCGTGCGACTCCGATTCGACGAACCTTGTGCCGTCGCGGCCGAACGATCAGCCGCGAGGCTGTTATAGGACTAGCGTCCACATCAATCGTAAGGGAAACCTAATGAAGACACGAACGGAAAAATTTAAACAGGGCGGAGTCAATCGTCCTAGGCTCGCGCGCCGCGGCGGAGCGATGGGCGTCATAGTCGCTCTAGTGTTGATTGTTGGCATAGGCGGCGGCGTATTCTACTGGGTTCGTTCCAATTCGCATTCGTCGAAGAAGGTAAACCTGATTTTTGCCGCAGTGGAACGCGGGACGTTCGTGCATGAAGTGAACGGTAAAGGAAGCGCGGAAAGCGCGAGCAACGTTGACGTCGCGTCGCAGGTGGAAGGTCAGGCGACGATCATCTACCTCATCGACGAGGGCGCGGACGTTAAAAAGGGCGATTTGCTCGTGGAACTGGACTCTTCCGATATTTCGGAGAAGCTAGATTCCCAGATCGTGCAGACGAACTCGTCTCGCGCGACGTTGAACAGTTCGCGCGCGACGTTGCGATCGGCAGAAATCTCGCTAGAAGAGTACGTCGAGGGCACGTTCGAACAGAGCTGGATGGATTATGAGAACACGATTTTCGAAGCGGAGCAGACGCGCAAGCAGAGCGCGGACAGCGCGCGCTTTACTGAACGCTTGCTCAATCTGAACTACTCGACGGAGCTTCAGTACGAGATCGACAAAGTTGCCGAAAGGAAAGCGGAAAACTCTCTCACTCAGGCGAATCTTAAAAAACAAATCCTCTTGAAATATACGAGCGAGAAGCAGATCACCTCGCTCATGTCCGATATTGAGACGGCAACCGCCAAAGTTGATTCTGATAAGAATTCTTACAATATCAATCTTAACCGCGAGAAGCGCTATCAAGCCCAGCTTGCCAACTGTAAGATTCGCGCGCCGCAAGACGGTCAAGTCGTCTATGCGAATACGGATTCGCGACGTATGTCGGAATCAGAGATGATTAAGGAGGGTTCGACCGTTCGTCAGCGACAGGTCCTTATACGACTGCCTGATAAGACCCAGATGCAGGTTAGGACGATGATTAACGAGTCAAATATCTCGTCCGTTAAAACCGGAATGAAGGCGAAGATCAGCTTTGACTCGATTCCAGATCGAGTGATCGACGGCGAGGTCGTTAAAGTCAATTTGTACCCGGAAATCGTATGGATGTCGTCCGCGAAGGACTACGTCACGCTTGTTAAGATCAATGAGGAGCTCGAAGAACTCCGATCTGGTTTGACCGCCCAGGTGCGTATTATCGCGGATCAGCAAGAAAACGTCCTCATGGTTCCCGTTCATTGCGTTACGGAATACGGCAAAAAAACTTTCTGCATTACTTTCAACGACGGCGTTTGGGGGTGCAGGGAAGTATTGCTCGGCGCTTCGAACGAGAAGCAGGTCATTGTCCTGAAAGGATTGGAAGAGGGCGATCTTGTCGTAACCGGCGCGAGAAATTATCGTGAGAACGTGAATTTCCCCGATCCGAACGAGCCTTCCCTCTACGAAAACGATCCGGAGTACCAAGAGCATTTAGCTCAAGCGAAGGCCGAGGAACAGGAACAAGCGGAGCGCGAGGCGAGCGGCGAAATGGCGGGCGGTCCCGGCGGTCCTGGCGCGGGCGGTATGCCCGGTTTGGGCGGCATGCCCGGCATGGGCGCGTTGCCGGCGGGCGTTACTCCGGAAATGGCGGCGCAATTCGCGCAGAGAGTGAGAAACGGCGAGATTTCCGGCGCGGATCTTGCCAGGATTAGAGCGTTTCTTGGCGGCAATGGCGGCGGTCCGTCGGGCATGGGCGGCGAGGACGATGAAGAGTCGCGAAAGAAGCAAGAAGAAGCGACTGAGTATGCGAAAACCATTGAGGCGAACTTGGCTCACGACGTCAAGGTAGCTGCGATTGAGCATTTCTTCACGCGAACCGTAATGGAGATGCAACGTGAATTGATCACCGCGATTAAGAACAAGAGGGATGAGTTGAGCGCGCGAATTGCGGCGCGTCAAAACGAAATCACGCGCCGTCAGGAAGACGTCGAGATTCTTCAAAAATCGCTTGAACTTGGTTCCGTAAACGCTGAGACGACGCAGGCGTCGATAGACAATCTTATCGACGAGATCAAACTCTTGCGAGGCGATTCCGACGCGGATCCCCTTGAGCGCATTGTTTACAACGACATGATCGATTGGAGCAAATACGTTCATCGCGACGAGAATACGAAGAAAGATCTCAACGATATCACGAAAGAAGGGCTTATGTTCCTCGCGCAGGATTCAGACGTTCTCTTCAATGAAATCTTTCCGAATTCCTCTCCGGTCGACGTTGTTACGAAGGCTTCAGATTCCTCGGACGTCGTTGTCGTCGCCGTCGAAGACGAGCCGCAGATCGAAATCGAACCATCGCAAGACGAGATTGATTTTGGCGACGAAGACGCTGAATCTACGGGCGAAGACTACTCCGCCTTTTTACCTCTTTTCGACGACTGGGATCATAGCGACGACGATAGTCTGCGCCCGGCGGAATTTGTCATTGGTTTCTTTACCGATCGTAAGAGCTTCCTGAACTCGGAATCGGACGAAGAGATCGACGATTTGTTTACTGAACTGGCCGGTAGTTCGGAAGTCTCTGAAATCGCAATGGACGAAGCGGCCAAGAAAGTCGATCAGATTTTGCGCGAGCGTCAGGAATCGCCTAGCGGTTCGGGTCGCGGCGGTCGCGGCGGTCGCGGACCGCGCGGTATGGGCGGCTTTGGCATGGGCGGACCTCGAGGCGACGCTTCCGAAGCCGGAGAAAACGGTAGACCTAGCGAGCGTCCCCAAGCGCCTCGCGGCGAGCGTCCTGCGCGTCCCGCCGACGGAGGCGACGCCAATAATTCGCCGACCGACGGCGTTACGGCGCCAGCGAACGAGAAGGCGCCCGGAGATCGACCTGCGCTACCGGGCGGTTTTCTACCTCCGGTCGAGCCCATTAAGTCTCTCGCCGAAGCGACAAGTTTGCGTCAGGCGATCGCGTTCTACGTCGATCGTATGGACTTCAATAGCGACGGAATCTTGCAAAAGAGCGAATTCATTAAGGGATACCACGAGGTGGAAGACGTCGCTTCGAAGTTGTTTGCGTCGAGCCAAACAATTAATCCGCTAGGGGGCTCAGGTCCCGCACCTGGCGGCATGCCAGGCGGCGGCCCCAGGTAAGTTTTGTTCTTCGTCGCTTGCAAGCGCGCGTGAGAAACGGGTTGTTTTTCACGCCGCTTGCGGGGCTTTAATAGAGTATTCCCTATAAGAAATCAGCGGAAGTTTTATGCTTGATAAGAAGAAGAAAGCTTCGTCTGCTAACGATTCGCAACCGGAGCAGTTTTTTGCAGCCAAGCTGACCGGCGTTAAGCGCGAGTACGTTCTCAAAGGCGAGACGGTCTATGCGCTGCGCGGCGTCGATTTAGAGGTGCCGGAAGGCGACTACGTGGCGATTATGGGCGCGTCCGGGTCCGGTAAGAGTACGATGCTCAATTTGCTCGGATGTTTGGATCGACCGACGGCCGGCAAGATTTGGCTTGGGCATGACGACGTTACGACGCTCGACGACGACAGTCTTTCTGAGATTCGCGCCTCTCGAATTGGATTCGTTTTCCAATCGTACAACCTCATTCAACAGTTGACGGTAATCGAGAATATAGAGGTGCCGCTCTTTTATCAGGGGAACGCGTCGTTGCGTTCGCGCAAACGTTGCGTTGAACTTGCCAAGATGGTCGGTTTGGGCGAACGGTTGAACCACCGTCCGACGCAACTTTCCGGCGGTCAGCAGCAGCGCGTTGCGATCGCGCGCAGTTTGGTGAACGATCCCTATTTTATTCTAGCGGACGAGCCAACCGGTAATCTTGATTCGAAGACGACGGCTGAGATTCTCGATTTGCTCGATAATCTTAGCCAGCAAGGTCGAACGATTATTCTCGTAACGCACGAAGACGACGTCGGCGCGCGCAGTAAGCGGATCGTTCGTTTGCGAGACGGTCTCGTGGAGTCGGATACGCGCTTGCGTCCCTTGTAACGTCGGCGCTTGTCGTAGCGACGGTCGCGTTGTAATTAACACACGAGTAGATCGTTTGATCAAGTCGATCAATCGTCTACCTTAGAATAGGTTAACCTTGAAAGATGACACAAGCGTTTCGCACACTGCTCTCGGGTATTAAGAGTTTGTATCTTCACCCGATGCGATCCTTGCTGACGGTTCTCGGTATTTTTATCGGCGTTGCGAGCGTAATTTGGCTCATGGCGATCGGCGAGGGGATTAGTCGCAAGGCTCAGGAGCAAATCGAGAGTTTAGGGGCCGACAATATCATCGTGAGCACGATTAAGCCGCCGAACGAAGCCCTTTCTTCCGGCAGTCAGGGTCGCGGCTTGCAGATTCCTGAGTACGGTTTGACGCGCGCAGACTATGATCGTTTGACGGAAACGATTCCAACGGTCGTTAATTCGGCGCCGGTTAAAGACTACCAGGAGACGTTTCAAAACGGTCGCTGGAAGGTCGACGGTCGCCTCGTCGGTTGCACGCCGTCTTACGTTGACGTCGTTAAGATCACAATGTTCGAAGGGCGCTTCTTCACGGATGATGAGAACGCGCATGCTTGCGACTATTGCGTTTTGGGCTCGGGCGTTGCGTCGACGTTATTTCCTTACGAGGAACCGCTTGGCAAGCTTATCCGGGTAGGTGACAACTACTACTTTCGCGTAATTGGCGTCGCTAATTCTCGGTCGCCGTCCGCCGCAATCGGCAGTTCTTTGAAGTCGGAGGACTATTCGTACGACGTTTACGTCCCATTGAAAACGGTTCAGACGCGCGTTGGCGATACGGTCGTCGTTAGACGAAGCGGCTCAATGGAGGGCGAGACGGTTCAGCTCAAGCAGATTACGCTCAAGGTCGGACAAGTTTCCGACGTCATGCAGACGGCGGAATTGATTAAGCTGACGCTCGACAAATACCATACGAAATTTGCAGACTACGGCGTAACGGTGCCGCTCGAACTTCTCGAACAGGCGAAGACGACGCGAATGATGTTCAATATTTTTATGGGGCTTATCGCCGGTATTTCGTTGATCGTCGGCGGTATTGGCATTATGAACATCATGTTGGCGACGGTAACGGAAAGAACGCGTGAAATTGGTATTCGACGCGCGCTCGGCGCGAAACGAAGCGATATT
>CADCOO010000332.1 GCA_902803085.1 uncultured Planctomycetota bacterium | reverse complement strand
TAGTTGTGAAACCGCGAAAGTAGGTATCGCCGGGTTTATTTTTTAAAAGCTCGTTCCTTACGGAACGGGCTTTTTTTGTGCCCGCGCAGGACCCGGCAGGACCCGGCTGCAAATGGTATACGCCAATAAACGCGGATAACCAACTCGCATGGAACGGTTATTGACGATTTCCAATTGGGAGCGGGTTTTTACCAACCGCGCGGCTAGCGCGAATCGCCCGCCCGGGCTCCGGGTGCAAGCGTTAATCAACGCGTTGCTCTTCGTCGCCTCTTCGATTGCTCCTAGCGCCTCGTAATGCGTTCAACGCTCGTTGCGTGCGATCTTCCGGTTCGCTTGTCTCGTTTGACTCCTGGGCGCCTGCGGGTTGTCTCGAGGTTGCGTTTCGTTCTCGCGGCGCCGGGGCGGCGCTGGGCTCGTCCGCGTCGGACGCTTCCTGCTGCTGCGTCTGTTGCGCGGCGCGCGGACGGTTCGCCTCGTCGATCGCCGCGCGATTGCGCGCGCTCCGCTGTTCGCGCGCGTCCCGTAACGTCTGCAACGCGCGCTCGCGGCGCGATTGCGTCGTCTCGGGCGTCGTCGCGGCGCTCGACTGCGCTTCCTGCGAGGTCGCGTCTAAATTTGACGTTTGAGACAAGGGCGACGTCGCGTCCAAGCTCGGAGTCTGCGTTAAAGTTGGCGTCGCGCTTTCTACCGCGTTCGCTAACGTCGCCGCCGTGTTCGTTTCTTCTTGACTCGTTAGGCCCGTCGCGAGATCAACCGCCGCAAACGGATCCGACTGGTTCGCTGAAGTGTAGCCCGACTCCCGACCTTCAATTTCAAATATCTCGTTCGTCTTATTCCAATCGACCAGCGGCGCGTTTGGATCCGACTCAGAACCCGAATTCTTACCGCCGATAAGAACAGCGTCTGAAAAGCCCTTGCCGAGCGTCGTTAAATCCTTGTAAAAGACCTGGCGCGGCGGTTCCGTCGTGCCGTCGATTACCACCTCGGCGCGCGATATCTCGTCCGAACGCTCCAGAAATCCGACCACCTGACCGCGATAGACGTCGCCCCGAGCCGTCGTCTTATTGTACAGCTTCTTCATCTGCTCCAAATCGACGAGCCCTTGCGCGTATAGCCAGCTTGCGTGTCGAAACTCTTTGGGAATGGCGTTTTTCGGATTCGGACGCCTGTCAAGAATGGTTTCGATCATCGTCGGCGTCACGCCGGGAATTGCGCTCAGTACGGCGCGAGGCGCGACGTTAACGTTGACGCGACCAATTATCGTCGTGGAAGCGCTCGTCGACGCGTAGTCCAATAGCGTAAAGAGCGCCTCGATATTTCTTTGGTCGCGCGAATCCCGAAGCGGCGAGTCGTAAAAGACGTTCCCCACTTGGACGCGCGCGCCGACCAGATCAAGGGGCGTCGCGAGCGACGTCGTCGGCGCGGTCGCGTAGTCGAGCGTCGCCTGACTCAATGCGGCGCGCGTCGCGTTCGGCGGCGTTGCGTTTGCCGACGTCGACGTCCGACCGCGCGTATACCCGGACGCCCGACGCGCGCCTCGACGATCGGACGCGTTTGTTTCCGGCGCGCCCGACTCGATCGGGCCGTATTGCCGATAGAGCACGATAAACTTTGCCAGATCGTCGCCCACGCGTGATCGAAGTTCATTATAGAGAAATTCCAGATTGCTTCCATTGAGCGAGACGCGCGCGGCGCCGGTGGGGTCGACGTCTTTTTCCGCGCTGAAGACGGTGAGCAGCTCTCGCCAAGACGGACTTGGCGCGCCGCTTCTACGCCCCGTCGGCGCGCTGGTGAGCGAGCCCCCAAGCGGATCGTTCGCTTCTGGATCGATCTTGTCGACGTTGTAGGTGAAATTCTCGTCGGAGCCGTACAGTTGCGAACGCGTAACGCCGCGAGCGAGTAGAATCTCTTCGAGAAAGACGGGAGTCGAGTTGCGCGGCGAGTACGGCAACTTCTTGTCGGCGTAGTATTTAGCTTCGGCGCCGTTCTGACGCGGGTTTTCGTCGGGATCGATCCAGTCGAGTATGGAATCGGCGGCGATTGGCGTCATTCCCGGCAGTTTCATAAGCGCTGCGCGCCCGGCGCCCGGCGATTCTTTGTCCCATTCGAGCGCCGCTTCAAGATTGAGTCGCGTCGACTCGTCAACGAGCCCGTACCGCACGCCTTCGATTTGACTATCGACGATCGTTGGAGATAGAATCGTAAAATGGGACGAATCGGCGCCCCCCTCCTCCTTCGACAGTAACGACGCCGCGCAGAAATATTGGGGATTGTCGTACAGTCCTCCGAATTTCTCGCGTTCCTCCTGGTTCGACTCGAGCGCCGCGATTAAGAAAACGACGGCGGAGCGATCGACGCCCTTAACGATCGATTCTCGTCCTCGCGTCGAGGTCGCTTCGTTCTCCGTCTTCATAAGGGTTAGCAGTGCGGCGCCGCTTAACGTAAGCGCGGCGAGCACGAGCGTAACGACGAGCAACATAACGCCGCGCCGTTTCGGAGCGAGCAATTTATGATTCGGCATTGGCGTCCTCCCAACGCGTTGCGCGATTATTCCAGATACGCGTTGCGCAACGCCGCTAGTTTGTGTAGCGTCGGCTTCGGCGCAAGATCGGCGCTGAAGAGTCCCGCCGTCGGGGCAATTTCAAGCGCGTCCCTCTTGCCGGGGTCTTCCTTGATTAATTCGACAGACGCGGACGCGATCGAGCTGCTCGCGCTTGACCCCGCGTCGTAGAATAGTCTATCTGATTCAGAGGTTTCGACGGCGTTAGTTTCTTCGTCTTCATCGTCGTCCTCGTCTTCGTCTTCCACCTCGACGGCGTCGTCGATTTCAAGAGCGTCTACGACGGAGTCGTAAGATTGCGAGTAGCGGTCGTAGTCGAAGAGTTCGCCGTCGACGAGTTTCGTCCATGAGATTTCTTCCACGCACCTTCGTACTAGCGCGTTCGAAATGAATGTTCGCGCGCACTCTTGCTGAACTTTGTCGTTCCAGCATTCTCCGTCCAAGGGCCTTCCGCGAACTTCGTCGAAGTTTGGGTCGGGCTTCTCGGGATTGATTGGTCGTCGAGCAAGTTCTCGCGCGTTGCTTGGATCAAAGGGGGAAGCGCTTGGACACGACATGCCAATTGAAAGCGGCGCGCCAATGGCCGCCCAACGATCAAAAAATACATGGAGCTCCATCGGATCGCGCGGCATTGTTGCGACCGGCGCGAGACCGAAATTGGTTTCCAGGTAGAAGCCGTCGAAGGCGCGCCGTTTGAACAGTCTGTGCGCGAGCTCGACGGGCGGAATTCTCGGAACCGCGCCGAACCGCGCGTAGTCGCCGAACGGATGTTCAAAAGCGATAAGGGTCTGTGCGCGCCTGTTTTCACGTTTAATGAGCAACGCGGCTTGCGCGGCGAGATGAAGTCTGAAG
>CADCOO010000331.1 GCA_902803085.1 uncultured Planctomycetota bacterium | reverse complement strand
CAAATAAATCCTCGCCTTCGGCGCGCGGCTTCGCTATTATGCTAATCAGACGCCGCAACGCGACAATCAACTCGGTTGGCTACATATTCGACGTCTGTTCCACTACTCATTGCGCGCGAATGTGGGGACGTCGATCAGTAGGAAGGCGGGCGGTACGTCGAAGGGGTTTGCCGTTTTTTTCGCGCATTGCGTCGCCGGTTTTGCGGCGCTCCCACCGGATTTCATCCGGGGCTTCATAGGGGGCGGCTTTGCCGCCGGATATTGGATACGGGCATTCTGCGCTTATGAGCGGGCGAGATCGAATGCGTAGACTCGGGTTAGCGCAGGGCGGACGTTTGTTCGCCGTCGAGCGATAATCTGAGAAAAACTTTTTTCACGTAATGATTCCCCGAAATCCGCATACATAGTCGTAGAGCTGAGCCCAAACCCGACGCGAGCGCGTTGGCTCGAAATTGGGATCGGCTCGAAATCGTCGCTCGTCGCGTTCGTGCGCGTCGCGGCGTTCAATTTACGACTTGAACCGAAAAGGAGAATCCTATGACTATATTCCGCGCGACTCTTATCGCTTGCCTTCTTTCGCTAGTTGCGCCCTTTGGTATTGCGCGCGCCGACGGCGGTAGGATGTGGATTTATCCCTACGAGTGGAACGGCTCGCAACAGACTTGGTATCAGAACGCAATCGTTGGTTCAACGGAAGATTATCCTAACCTGCCGGTCGAGACGATCGATCAGATGCGCGAGACGCTTTCGAACGGCGGGCTTCTTTCTAGCGACGGAACCGACTATGCTCAGTCCCCCCCGCTAGGTCTCGATCCTCGCGAGCCGCTTCCTGCGCCGAATAGTCGCGTTCTCAATCACGAGCAGGCGCTCGTTCGCGCGCAGAGCGGGTACGGATCCGACGCCGGTCTTTTCGCCCGCGTTCGGTTTAGTTCTCAGCGGGTCGTTATCGCGTGGAACGGCTACTCTGACGGACGCGGTCGTCAGACGCTGATTGTCGATCCCGGCGAGGCGATCGAATGCGATCGCGATACGGCGACGCTCAACGTAACGCCGCTTCCCGGTCGGCCTATTAGCGTGGAGCCGGTTAGTCCTCACCTCTTTGACGAGCTTCGTAATAATCTGTACGGCAAACTTGGGCTAGGCTACCTCATTGAAGATCGCTTTGGCGTTACGATCGGCCCGCACAACGTCTTTGCTTGGAAACTTCATAGCGTCGAGGAATTCCAACAGAACGTTCAAGCCTACGTCGCGGAAAAGTTCGAAGGGCAGGGCGCGGCGCTCATTACCAAGGATACGATTCGAACGATCGAATACTATCTCGAAAAGGGCTTTCGCTACTTTGCCTTCGATCTGGCGATTGCGCGCGGCAACTACAACATGCCCCAGTATCGAACGCCGATTGCTTACACTTGCGTCGCCAGCCATGGATTCCTCCCGCTCGTAACGACCAATTACGATAGTCCCAGCAAGAGCTTTAACGTAATCCTCCTCTCCCCGGATACGGTCCGGATAAACGGCGCGATTAAGCGTCTGCCCCCCGACGCGGATAATCGCGAATTAACGAGCGAGGAAGCGCGACTCGTCGGCGGTCGGAACGCGAAAATCCCAATCGCCGAACTACGAGAGATTTCCCCGAAACTCGTTGAAGTCTTTGGCGGTTGGCTCGACTCCGTCGTCGTGCGTAATCTGCAGTTTAGCGGCAACTCCGGCGGCTTCAATAAGGATTTCACCGCTGTGAACGCTTGGTAATCAGTCTGAACGAGTTCTCGATAAAACTTGTTGAAAATAAACGATCAGCATAATAGACAGCCGCCGTCGAACAAAGGCTTCGTGGGGAAAGCTTGTTCGACGGCGCTCTTTATTCATTGCGAAAAGAAGGATAAGAGGGAGTCAAAAGACGGTCAAGTCCATGTCGAGAGATTCGTCGAGCGTCCAGTCGGCGTCGCTTGTAAAGGCAACGAAATGGTTGGCGGCAAGACACGATTTCCCTCGCGCAACGATTTCGTCGATAGGAGTTGATTCCGTTTCAAATTCGTCGAGCGTCCACCCGCGTTCGAAAAGATTCCGTACGAGTTCGACGGAAGGCGTCGCGTCGCCGTCTCGCGTCGGCGCGTCCTTGCGCGCGCGTGAATCGTCGAGAAGCGCGTTTGCAACGTCGTCGTTTATCGTCGCGCCGTCGATCGTCGCGGAATAGAGCGTCGCGCCGGTTGCGTCTAGAAGCGCGACGGAAATATTGCGCTTCTCTTTCGCCGTTGCGCTCGCGTAGACATGCGCGGCGGTAAAGGCGTATTGGTTGGAATAGATCGTAAAAGTTCCGTCGCCCCAATCGACGCGCCAGTCGCGCGCGGCGATTCGTCCGGCGAAGTTCGTTTCAATTCGATAGATCGCCGCCCTATCGTTTGCAATATCGAGCGACTCGACGTTAATCGACGGGGTCGCTTCCGTTACGTCGAGCTCAATGGAGTAGAACGGCTCCTGTTCGTTCGCCGTTCTGCAAGTTAGGATCGATCTTCCAGGCGTGAACGCGTACTCTTCGGGATCGACGACGCGCGCCGCGCCCGACTTGCGCCATACGCCGTCTCCGAAGTCCCAGTATACGCTTGCGTTGGGATCGACGTCGACGGTTAGCGTAATCGCTTGTCCTTCGCGCGCGCCGAGCTCGTCGAGCGTCGTAACGACGACGGCAGCCTTCGCGGAATCGAGAAACGCGTCGCCGTCGCCGAGCGCGCGGACGGCAACAACGTAACTTGTCGAAGGAACGAGATTTTCAAACGTATAATTACTACGATTAACGTCGAGTCGAACGGAGGTTTCGTCGCATACGACCTCGTATCCCGACGCGTCCGGCGTCGCGTTCCATTCGACGGTAATCGATCGCGCGGTCGAGCTTGTCGTAAACGCGGGCGTCGTTAGTTGCGAACGAACTTGATATTCGTAAGCTCCGGCGTCGACGGTTGAGTTAGAAATTCGGTCGGCGCCGGCGAGATCGTAAAGTATCGTTCCGCCATTGGCGTCGATTGCGTATTCATTGACGCCGTAGTCGATAGCGACGGAGTCGTTAGCGAGCGAGAAGTCGTCGGCGTCGGCGTTGGTAAAGAGCGCTTTGGTCGCCGAAGTTAGGTTATTGGCGCCCTGCGTCCAGATATTGTCCGACGCGATAGAATTATAGCCTGTTATCGTAACGTCGCCCCATTGGATATTCTTACTCCAGCTTGCGGTATTGAGCGCGAGTATCGAATTGTAGAATAACAAGTTCGCTTTATCGGCGTACATAACGCCGCCGCCTTGAGTCGCCGCGTTTTTAACGAGCGTTACGTTCGCGAACGTCATGTCGACGCCCCAGTTCATCGCGACGCCGCCCCAGTCGGCGGAATTATTAACGAATAAACTATTGGCGACGTAGACGGAACGATCGGAATTCCAAAGATAAATCGCCCCGCCTTGATCTGTCGCAGAATTCCCTTGCACGACTGAATTGAGAATAACGAGATCGGAATTGGAAACGTTGATCGCGCCGCCGTTGGTCGCTTTATTATTCGTTAGCCAACATCGATCGAGGGTAACGGCGACGTTCTTTAAATTTAGCGCGCCGCCCCAACTTGCTTCGCCGTCAGATAGTTCCAAGCCGACGAATCTTACTTCGGCGCCGTTCTTAACCTCGAAGATAGAAGACTTGCCGTTCGCGCTAATTGTAACGCCGGGGCGCGCGTCCTCGGCGTTCCATAACGCGGTCGCGTCAACCACGATATCGCGTTCGACTTCGATTATGCCCTCGTCGACTGAAATCGTCGCGCCGCGCAACGACTCGTCGAACGCGACCCGCGAACTCTTGCCAAACGCGCCCGCGATCGCGAGCGCTTCGCGCAGCGACGTGAGCCCGTCGTTGGGATCGACGACGTCGCTCGCCGTATTAACGACGACGTATTCGTCGGCTGAGATCGTAATCGCGGTCGTAACCGCGTTGTCGTTCTCGTTCGATTCCTCAACGACGCCTTCCGAGTCGACGACGACCGTTACGAAGTGAACGCCCGCGTCGAGGCGTCCGAGCGAGACGGAGAACGTTCGCGACGCGCCCTT
>CADCOO010000330.1 GCA_902803085.1 uncultured Planctomycetota bacterium | reverse complement strand
GTTATCGAAACGTTCGTAAGGGTGAGGTCGCCCCCGTTCGCAATAGCGCCGCCGTAGTCCGAAGAGCCGCCCGTAAGCGTGAGCCCTTCCAGATAGATCTCGCCGTTCTTAACGGCGAAGACGCGACTGAACTCTTTCGCGTCGATCGTCAGACCGTCGGAAACGATTCCAATCGCGCCCTTGCTCGTCGAATCGACGTCGATGACAATTTCGTCGCTTGCCGACGTGAATTCTAGGTTGCCAGAGGGCAGTTGAATAACGTCGTCGCCCGGCGTCGCCGCCGCCTCTTGAATCGCGAGCTTAATGGCGTCGACCGAGAGTTCCGACGACGAGATCGCGATGACGTTCGCGTTGTCGGCAATCGCGGCGCTCATGCCGAGAACGTCGACCGCGAGAAGCTGACGATCTTCCAGCGATTCTGCTAAAAGCCGACGCGGCCTTAAGGGAGAAAGATCGCGTCGACTGCGAGCGTTCACGCTCTTGACTCGGTGGATCATGCTGTTAAAGAAATTAAAAAATCCGGACGTCATTCTATTCTCCTTTTGCTGAACTGGCGTCGACGCCAACGGCGCTAACAACGACGCGTCCCTTAAAGAAACTACGACGCGAAACTACTGTAGCGACGCTAGCGACTCCAACGTCGGCGGCGCAAACGTCGCGCACGACGCCGCGCTCCCCTTCGATCGCGGACGCGCGCCCGTCGACCGAATCTATACGACTAGCCTACGCTCCTTCCACGACAAACTCCACGCCGCAAAACGAACGTTCATTTTCTTTCCGCTTGCAAACGTCGCGACGACGCGACTACGCAAGGTTTATAATTTTTCGGCGCGTCCCACGTCGCTCTTCACGGAAAAGAAAGACTCGACGCGCTATTTTTCTTCTACGCGCGCGATTGTTCGGATAACTCCGTTTCTAGCCCGCTTTCGGATCATGCCGCTCGTTCGGAATGCGCCAAAAAAACGAACGACAAGCGCTAATACGCCCCGACTATTGGACGTTTCCACCTCGACATAATTCCTAAATTCCGTCAAAAACGCGCTCTTTTCTACGCGCGATCGATACAGTCATTATAGAGATCGCATTTTTCGCGTCAAGGAAGAGAAATTAGGAAAAAATGCGCGAACGACTTTCTACTCGCTAACTATTTCGCCGATAAAAGGTCGCAAGAAAGCGTCGCACACTATATGTGTACGCGACGCGTCGGATTGGGATATTTATGGCAATTTTAACAGAATTGCTCTTTACAGAAATTCGGATAAGGCGTATAGTTTATAGTCCTAAAAACCGCAACGGCGTTTTCAAGCGCGTTGGTTCTCGCTTGATATCGACGCCTTTCCGCGGTTTGCCACAACATGCAACGAGGCGAGCGCCGCAACTAAGCTCGCTTCGTCACGCGTCACTAGCCGCCAAGAAAAGACCAGAGAGGGAGCAATGCGTCGCGCGTCTTTTAGTGTTTTGATCGTCATGGGGCTGTGCCTTACGGCGTTCTTCTGCGCCTCCGTCAACGCGCAGTATCCAGGGTACGGTTCGAGTCCATTCCAAGAGTCGAGCTACGATTTTAAGGGAATTCCGCGCTACACCATGCCGCGTCATTCCTTCATCTTCACGAACAACGGCCAAGACGACCTACGACTTGTCTCGGCGCGCGTCAGTTGCCAGTGCACGAAGGTCTTTATTCCTGAGAAACGCCTTTTCAAGCCTGGCGAGCGCGGAGAAGTCGTCGCTCAGATCGACGGCGTTCGCTTTACCGGCGTCCGTCACGTAACCGTAACGGTAACCTTCCAACGCGGCGCGAACGTCTTTGAGATCCCGCTCCAAGTCAACGGCGTCATTCTGGAAAACGTGCGCCTCGAACCGCAAAATCTTAATTTCCAGGTTGATCAGGCGGATGAAAAAACGACGAACGACCAACAGAAGATCGGCGTTGCCGCAGCAAGTCGCTCCAAGACGGTTAAGGTCGTCTATCCCGGTTACAACGAAACGGTGGCGAGAGTCGTTTCTTCAAACCCATACGTCGACGTAAAAGTTGGCAAGCCGACGCGCGTTCAGACCGGCACGCAGACGGAACTTGTCGTTACGCTCAAACCCGACGCGCCGGCGGGGTACGTTAACGCGGTCGTACAGTTGTGGTCGAACGGCGTAAACGGCGCAACGCCCCTGGCGATTAACGTCTCGGGAGTCGTTCGCGCGCCCCTTACCGTTTCGCCTCCTACGCTCACGTTCTTTACGCCTCGCGACGGCGAAAGGATTACAAAGAACGTCGTTATCACGGCGCAAAGCGATTTCACGCTCAAGTCGGTCGAAGCGGATTCCAAAGCGATTACCTGCCGATTCCCGAAGACTTCGGCACGGCCGACCCGAGTCTGCGTCGTGCCCGTCTCCTTCGATCCTGACAAACTCACGAACGAAACGGAAAATGCGCTCGTTCGCATTGAAACGACCGACGGACGCAAGATAGCGCTCAACGCGCGAATTTCATCCGGCAATATCGAAATTGCGCGTCAGAAGAAAAACGGCCAAAACTCGAAAGACAAAGAAAGCTCGGTCGCTTCTGAAGACTCCGAGAACGACGCGAAAGTAAGCGTCTCCGGCGTTAAGGCTAAGAACGAGTCGAACGTCGAAGGAAACCAAGAGAAGCCCGAAACCTCTAAGATTACCAACGCGCGAAACGCTAAGACGACCCGCGTCACCACTCGCGTCTCTCCGCAGGCTACCCTCTCCGCGACGCGTCCGTCGCAGCCGTATCGCGAACAGGCGATTCCGCGACCGTAACGCGCTCGTCGTCGACCCCGTCCAAACGTCGCGCGTGCGAACGTTCCCTCTGCGCGCCGGAAGAGTTGCGGTTCTTCCGGCGCCTTTTGCTTTTATTCCCCGACTGAAAATTCACGAAAGATTCGCATGACTAGCAACGCTCGCTCCGATTCTCAAACGCCGACGCCGTCCTCATTCATCGACGCGACGCGCGAACCGCTACTGCAAGGTCTCAACGACGCGCAACGCGAAGCCGTTACCCACATTGACGGTCCGATGCTCGTCCTCGCCGGACCTGGCAGCGGTAAGACGCGCGTCGTTACGCATCGCGTCGCGTGGTTGCTCCAGCACGGGGTTCGCGATTATCAAATCGCAGCGTTAACCTTCACGAATAAAGCCGCCGACGAAATGAAGACGCGCCTGCAGACGCTCGCGCCCGGTTCGCGCGTCTGGATCGGGACGTTCCACCGATTCTGCGCCTATCTCTTGCGATATTACGCGTCCTACGTCGGTCTGCAAGAAAACTACGCGATCTACGATACCGACGAAAGCAAAAAATTGCTCGAAGAAGTCGCGCCGAAAAACTCGTTGCCGAACGGCGTCGACGTCCAGAAGATAGCGTCGGCAATCAGCTGGGCTAAAAACGGGCTCGTTTCATGCGACGACTACTGCGCCAAAGAAGGGAGCATGCTCGGCAAGATAGTCGAGGAGGTCTATCCCGCGTATCAGAGGGCGCTCAAAAGGGCGAACGCCGTCGATTTCGACGATCTCCTCTTTCACGTCGCGACCTTGCTCAAAACGCAACCGGAAATTCGCAAAAATCTCGACTATCGTTTCCGCTACATTCTCGTTGACGAATATCAGGACACAAACCTAGTTCAATACGCGATCGCGCGCGCGCTCTCCATCGACTACCCCAATCTCGCGGTAACGGGCGATCCCGACCAGTCGATCTACGGATGGCGCGGCGCCAATATCAATAACATTCTGAATTTCGAGCAGGATTTCGAAGGCGCAAAAGTCGTTCGACTCGAACAGAATTACCGTAGCGCGAAGAGCATTCTGCGACTTGCCGACCATCTCATTAAGCACAACCTTTATCGTAAGGATAAAAGTCTCTTCACCGATAATCCAGAGGGCGAGCTTCCTCGAATCGTAATCAATTTCGACCAGGACGAAGAAGCGGAAATGATCGCCGCCGAAATTGCAGCCGAAATCGCCGCCGGTAAACGACGACCGCGCGATTACGCCGTCTTCTACCGCATGAACGCGCTCTCTCGCAATTTGGAATACGCGCTGCGTCGCTACGCCGTTCCCTTCCAGCTCGTGCGAGGACTTGAATTCTTCAATCGTAAGGAAATCAAGGACGTTTGCTCCTATCTCCAACTTGCGTACAATCCCAACGACGTCATTTCGTTCAAACGAGTCGTCAATCTTCCGGCGCGCGGCGTCGGACGCGTCTCGATCGAGCGACTCGAACAGTACGCGCGGGAAAAGGGTCTGACGCTCTTCGAAGCTGCGCGCAACGTCAACGAAGTCGCCGGACTCTCAGCGCGCGTGCGCAAGGCCTTGCAGGGATTCGTTAAGCTCGTCGAAAAACTGCGCGCGTCCTTCGACGAAGGAGACGACTTGGAAGTCGCGCTCGGTATGCTGCTCAAAGAAACGAAATACGTCGAATACTTGCGCGATTCCGCAAAAACGGAAGAAGACGAGCAGCGCCTCGCCAATATCCAAGAGCTTCTCTCCGCCGCGCGTGAATTCGACTCCGACTTCGCCCAAATCGAAAGCGAAGAGTCCCCGATAGCGCGCCAGTCCGCCGAACGTCCGATTCGCGATAAACTCGGCGCCTTTCTCGAGCAGATTGCGCTCGTCAACGACGTCGACGCATGGGAAGCGAACGACGACCGCGTCTCTCTCATGACGCTTCACGCGGCGAAAGGGCTCGAATTCCCCGTCGTCTATCTCGTCGCGCTCGAAGACGGCGTTCTTCCACACGAACGTTCGTCCCATGACAAGCGACAGTTGGAGGAAGAACGGCGACTCCTCTTCGTCGGCGTTACGCGCGCCAAAGAAGAACTGAGACTCTCGAGAACGCGATACCGTGAATTCCGAGGAAGTTTCAACCCGTCTCTTGCAAGTCGCTTTCTCTTTGAACTACATAAGTCGGACGTCGAGCAGTTCGCTTCCATGGACGATTGGATCGCCGCCCGCCAAGACGCGGCGCGAGAAGCGCAGGGCGACAATATCGTCGTGCCGAAATTCTTCGAACGCAAGGAAGGACTTTCACAACGTCAAGCGTTATGGGACGCCGAATTCGAACGAAATTTCAGCGCGCGAGACGAGCTCGATACGTTCGATTACTCGACACGTTCCGCCGGAAAACGCGGCGTCAAAAAGAATCGCTTCGACGACGGCGTCGATCCCGAGCCTAGCGACGATTTTTCACAAGAGACCCCGGAAGAAGAAGTCTTTCAGGAAACGGAAGTCGATTATGATTTCGCCGACGATCAGAACGACATGGAAGATTTTGAACGCGAGATCGAGGCGCAGGAGGACGAGTCTCAATACTCCCAGATCGACGAATACGAGGAAAGAAGATTCAAACGCGCTAAGAAAAACAGAAAAGCGCCGTCCCCGAGCGCGATCAAAACGGCGTCCGAACTTGCAGGCGACAAGAGCGACCGTTCACAACGCGCCAAGAGCGACGAACGAAAAGCGATCGTCGTTAATTCCTTCGTTCAGCATCGGCGTTTCGGCGTCGGAGTCGTTAAAAAAATCTCCGGGCCCTCATTTGCTCGAATCGCTAAAATTTCATTTCTATCCAGCGTCGGCGACGTCGATCTGCCAATCGACGATCCCGAATTAACGCTCGTCGCCGTCGGAAGAAAAGGCGCGCGATAGCTACCCGCGTCGCAAAAGAACAAAAAGTTTTTTCGGCGACGCGGTAAAATGATATTGTGTTAATTTTCTATTTCCCGTACTATTACCGGGCTACTACGCGAGGCTTTCCTCAGAACGCTGTGGAATGTCCGCGAGAAGTCGTAGGGAAACGGCTTAACCCGTTTTAGCGCGCATTTGCGCTCGTAGCGTGGAACGCTAAAAATCGCCGGCGACGTACGCGACTTGTTCGACGGCGGCGAAGAACGAACGAGAGTATGGATATGTTAAACAAGTATAAGACGCAAAAAGTTACTAGGCGCCGTCGGCTTCCGGAACCCGGCGCCAAACGACCTTTGAGCCTATCGACGACGATTCTTATCGTCGCCGTATGCCTCGCGCTAGCGCCGATCGCTCAGTTAGCCGTCGCAGCCGATAACAGTGGGGAAATCGAGTCGCCGCGTTACGGCGTTCACTCGCTCGCGACTCTCGGCCAAACGACGCGTAACGGACAGTGCTATCAGAAAACGTTCTTAGCGCCAACCAACAAAGACGCCGATCTCGTCGGTATCTTTATTATGCGTCTTCTTTCCGACGAACTCCGCGCTCAAACCTCGTGGCGATTCGATAAAGAGAACGGCACGATTACGATCTACGGTCCCGCTAAAGCGATCGAAATCTCAGAAAAGTTCCTCAACGACTTTAGCGAACCCCTCTACGAAGCGTTCATTACCTCCGGCGAATTCGCTAGTTTCGTCGGAGTCTCGCCCAATGTGAAAGAACGACCCGTTCAAAACGTGGAAACCGCGCCGGTGCGCTCGAGAAGCTATTACGATCCTGAACTCAACGACGTCGTGCGCGTCGCTTACGAGCCGGAAGGCGCTATCGTGCCCGATCGCAGAAACTATGCGCCCGCGTTCGGAGGCGGCGAGACTCCGCAAGCAAACGCCCCCATGCCGACAAAGCAAGAACGACCGACCTTGGTCGGCGCCGTTCAGAATAGCGTCGTCTCTCAAAACGAGCAATCGAACAACGACGATCTACTCCTCGACGTCGCTTCTTATCGATGCCCGCCGTCCTTATGCGACCGCGTCGCACAACTCGTTCAACGACAATTCGCGACTAATCCGGAAGTCGCGTTCAGCGTCGATTCCACGATCGGTTCCATCGTCGTTCATACCAATCGCAAAATGCAACGCGAAGTCGCCGCGTTTCTCGCCAAGCTTGAAGTCTATCCCGCAAAACAATCCGCGTACGAACCAGATCTACGCGTAACGACCGGCGTCATTACCCCAATCGAAGGCGAAATTCAAGACGCAGAAAAGGGCGGCTCATCCAATTGGCTCGGCGTCAAATCCGAGAAGACGGCGCAAGGATCGATCCTTGACCCTGACGCCGCGGCGCGCGCTTCCATAAGCGACGTCTACGCGCCGCAATTCCGCAAAGTCGACGAACTTCACGACGCCTTGTTGCAACTCTTCGGCGAGCGACTCCAACGACTTCAGTCCGATCCGGACGCGCCCTTCAGCGAACGACAGATCGCGACCTACCGGTACGTCAAAAGGAATGTTAACGCCGCAGAAGACGCAAGTCAAGAGTACGTCGCCGACGCGCGCGTGTGCGACCTCGCAATCGACGCGCTTCATAATCAAATTGCGCTCCAGGGCGATCCGGGAATGTGCGCGCAAATGCTCGTACTGCTACGCGCCATGGATCAGCCGCCGCTTCGCAACGGCAACGTACGACGCTTCATTCCGATTAGAAACAGCGACTCAAAACGCATTCGGCAAATATTCGAATACGAGGCCCAAAAGAACGCAAACGAACAAGGACAAGACCTTTCCTTAAGCGAGCTCTATCGACTCGCCGACGAATTGACCGTCGCGCGCGCGCTACGAAATTATGAATATGACGAACCCCTTGAAAAACGCGCCGAAGGATACATGGAAACGATCGTCGCGCCGGAACGTCGTGAAGCGTTAGCGAAAGCCGTCAATCAGCCGAAAGTCTCGCGACCGCTCGACGACGCGTTTAGCGCCGTCGACGTCATCTGCTCGCAACGCCGCGCGAACGACGGTATTCGTCAAGTAGCGTATCAAGAGGGCGACCTCGGCGACTTAGGCGGCGCTCCGACGTCGCCTGACTCCGGGTTCGGTCCCTTACGAGGAGGACGCGTCGGCGTCGTTCAAGATTTTACGCCGATCGTCCTAGACAACATCGACGTCGTCATCGTCGACAATGCGACCGACGCCGAGTTCCAACGCATTCAGCAGATGATCAATCAGATCGAAGAACTCGCCAAAATCGCGGAAATCTCGACGGAAATCTATAACCTTCACCACGTCGACTGCGCTATGTTACACGGCGTTTTGACGACGCTCTATGAAGAGATGTTCACGACGAAACAAGGACGCGTCGTCTTCTATCCCTTGCAAAATCCTAACGCGTTGCTCGTCGCAGGCTGGGGGCAAGCGTATGAGGATATGAAAGCGCTCATCGAACTCTTCGATAAGCCCATTACGGAAGGAGCCGGAACGTTCCGCGTCGCGAGATTGAAGTACGCCTCCGTCGACGAAATTGCGTCTCTCTTGACGGAAACGTTCACGACGCCTCTCACTGCGGGCACGGCGGGCTTTGCGCCTCGCATTCGCGTCTTTCCAGACGTTCGTACGAACTCGCTCGTAATTCAAGCGTCCCCGAACGACTGGCTCGAAATTCAGAAGTTGCTCGTCGAGTTGGACGTCAATAAAGCGGAGACAAAACTCGTTACGAAGATCATTCCGCTCAAAAACTCCCTTGCGGACGATACTCGCACAACGATTCAAAACATCATTTTGAGCGCCAAGCAGGGCACGCTCGACACAACGGCGGCGAAGTTCCCGATTCTTCAGCTGCTCTCAGTGGACGAATCTGGCAAGAGGCTCGTTGAATCCGGCGTTATGATGGACGTCGACATTGTCGCCGACGTCTTCCACAATCAGCTCATTGTTACCGCGCCGGAAGATTGCGTCGAGTTCATGGAAAAACTCGTCGAACTCATCGACGTCGCGCCGAAAAAAGCTCAAATTCGATTCTTCCAAGTGCGCAACGGCGACGCGACGCAAATGGTTCAAACGTTGCAAAGCATCCTGGCGACCTCCGATAACAATCTCTCGACCCCAACTTTGCCGCAAGCCGACGGAGAAGAAACTTTTGTGCCGGTCCGATTCGCCGTCGATTCGCGCACGAACGTTATTATCGCCGCAGCCGCGCCAAAAGAACTCAAGATCGTCGACGCGCTCATCGTCGCGCTCGACGGCGCCGACAAGGCGGAACGCAAGGTCGACGTCGTTCAATTGCGCAATATTCAAGCGCTCGTCGTTGCCGAGGCGATCGACGATTACCTGTCGCAGAAGCAGCAGTTGGAAACGGCGTCGGAAGTCCTGTCGACCTTCCAACTCTACGAGTCCCAGGTCATCGTTATTCCCGAATCGATTTCGAACTCTATCATCGTGAGCGCCGCAGACGAGGAAATGGAGAAGATTCTTGACATGATCAAAATCTTCGACGCCGATCCGCCGCAGGTACAAATCCAAGTGCTCATAGCCGAGGTTACGCTCTCCGATCAGGAACAGTTCGGAATCGAAGCAGGCTTCCAAAACGCGGCGTCCTTTGATCGCAGTATGATTACGTCGACGACTGGAGGTTCGACGGGCAATCCGGGCTTTGATATTATCACGTCGAACGGACCTGGCAAGAATATGGCGTCCGGCGTTAAGCCGACGGATATTGCCGGTCAAGTGCTTAATAATTTTGCAATGGGGACGTCGGATTCGACCCTTGGTTACGGAGGTTTCGTCGTTTCGGCAAGCAGTAGGTCCGTTCAGGTAACCTTGCGCGCGCTCCGGGAGAAAAACAGGCTTCAGGTTTTGAGCCGTCCGCAGGTAACCGCAATGGACAACCAACAGGCGTTCATTCTCGTTGGTCAGCGCGTACCGCGAATTAACGGTACGACAACGACAAACTACGGCGTCCAGATGAATACGACCGACACACCGGTCGGACTCATTCTTCTCGTTACGCCGCGCGTTACGAAAGACAATCGCGTCGTTATGGAAATCGGCGCCGAAAAGTCAAGTCTTGGAAACGATTCCGACGCGACCCCGATCTATTCGCAAGGCGGCGCCGTTATTAAGTCGCGATCGATCGATACGATTCAGACGATGACCGCGATCAGCGCGCGCGACGGTGAAACCGTTATGCTCGGCGGGTTGCTCACGTCACAAAGAGAAAAGATAAGTCGCGGCGTTCCTTACGTCTCCGACTTACCGGTCGTTGGCAGGCTCTTTAGGTTCGATCAGGAAGTTGAAACGCGTAAAGAACTCCTAATCGTAATGACCCCGAGAATTTTGCGCGATCCTTGCGACTTCAACGAGGTCATGCGCGTAGAAATGGGTAAGATGAACGTCGATCTCGACGAGGCAATGAGTCTCAACGGCAATATGGGACTCTACGATCCGAGAACCAATCAGGGCTATCAGGATAAAAAGACCAAGCGTATTCTGCCGGAACTGCTCCATCCCGACAAGATGGAAGAACTCGACAATATACCGCCCTACTCGCCCGCGCGCGACTACGCGCCCCGATATAATTCGACGGGAACGGAATCGACGACGCGCTCGACGGGTTCGGGACTGAGAACCGCGCCCTCGCCGCAACGCGCAACCGCGCCCAGTCAAACGCAACCGCGCCAGACGAGGCCCGCTATACCAAGTCAGAATTCGATCCTCAACGACGAGTTCTATCTGAACGAAGCCTCCGACGACTTCTCCGCCGCAGAACGACCGCGCGTTGACAGAGACCTGCCGGAACGCGCTCAGCGCGCCGAGGAACGCGTCGCAATGCGCGTCGAAGAGGAAGACGCCGCGCCTGGAGCGCTTAATCCCGCATCCGAAGACGCGGAGCCCAGAAGATCGACCCCGTATTACGCTCGCCTTCTTGACGAATCGGACGGAGAGAATCCAGCCCCGTCCCGCGCTGACAATCTGCGCGATTCGGACCGCGAACGAGATGCGGTCGAAGAACGGCCGGCGAGAAAACCGATTGGGATTTCAAACTATCGCAATCGCAACAACGCTCGACGCGCAAGCGACGTAAGACGCGACGAAGAAGACGAAGCGCGCGAAGACGACCGCGACGCGCGAACCGTGCGCGACTCGAGAGGAGATACGTATATTCGAGGTCAAGTCAATGAAAAGCCCGTTTCCTCAAACTGGTCGCGGCCCTTCTCTTGGCTTGACGTCAATCGATCGGTTCCCTATAAAGAGGCGCCTGAAAGCTCTCGGTATAAAATCTTCAAGTGGTCGATCCTGGGAATCTAACGCGAATCCGCGTCTTCCGCTTCCATAGTTCTCGACGTTGGTCGAGTTTCCCGCGACGAGCGTCGATGGAACGGCGCTCGTTGCAAACTTATAACGGCGACTTTAAATTGAGCAATGGATTGTTATGAACAGATTATTCGCCGCAACGCTCGCGCTTGCTCTTACGACCGCTTTCGCGCTCGGATGTTCTAGCGTCGGTCCCAGAAAGTACGTTCTTTTTGGAGATCCACAGCCGGAAAAGGTCGAGATGTTCGAAGATTTCTGGAAGGATTATCCCTTTAAGCCGGACGATCCGAGCTTGCCGCTCCGACGCGGTAAGGGCGGCGTGATTCGCTTCTTTAAAAAGGATCACTATACGCGCTCCATTATGGTCGACGGCGATCTAATCGTAAACGTCTATCACAGTACGAAGGAAGGCGTCGGCCTAACGCAACCGGACGAGCAGATGGTTGTTACTTCCAAAGAGCTCAACGAGAAGCACAGGAAGTTCGATAAGGAAGTCGGCTACACGTACCACGTCTACCTCGATCTGGGCGAATACGAACAGCCGGAAGAAGAAATCACGATCCTCTCTAAATTCGTCGACGCCAAAACGGGACAAATCACCCTCTCGAAAGAAATTCGCACGACCGTAATGGGAACGTCGCCGCCGATTCCACGCGATGAAAAAGCCGAGGAAAACGAGGCGGTCAGACTCGCGCGTAAAAAACTCGGCATTACGGACGAGGACGTCGACCCGATCGGCGCCTTGCAGGCGAAATATTCGGCGCGAACGCGCGCCAAGCGTCAAGCGGAAGAGGAGCTCGGCAATACGCGGGTGCGCGACGAGATCGACCTCTCCGATTCGAAATTCGAAGACGTCGCCGAACGACGCGATCTCAAGAGCGTTTCCTATTTGGAAGAAATCGAACGCAAGCAGCAAAAGAAGTATGCCGATCTCGTCGAGCAGAATCGCGAGAAACAGGAATTCTATCGCGAAAAGAGACGTCAGAATTGGGAAGATTACAATCGCCGCCGCGACGCGCGCGCCGACTCTGTCTCCTCTAATCTCAAGGGAACGCAAACAAAAGCCGACGCCAATTCGCGCGCCTCGCAAGCGAATTACCTCGAACTGCAACGCGAGACGACCCGGAAATACCAAGAGATCGCCAATCAGTTCGGCGAACGCGCGTTGGAAGAGTACGCTAAAGGTCCAAAAAACACTCTCAAATCTGAAAAGCCAATTATGCTCGGCTACAATCAAGACGCGATCGAACGCGAAAAGGGAGACTCGTCGAGCAAACACGATAATCCATACGCCTACCCGTTGGACAACGGCTATGAAAAGGCAAGAGAATCGCAACCTCGAATAAGAAATGATCGCGCTACTGAAATGGACGCGCTCGACGACTTCGACGTCGGCGACGGCGCGCCCCCTACAGAAGTCTACGTTAAAAAGGACGGCGCGCGCTAACCGCCGTCCATTCCGAAATACAAAAACCGAAGAGCGCCGCGCGTTCTTCGGTTTTCGTATTATTCGACCGCTACGTTCAAATCTTCTAACGTTCCGTTGAAATCGGACGACCGAAGAGATCGACGTTATTCGCGTCGGGCGCAAGCACGATCAGCTGATTGTCGACCTCGTCGACGCCAGGCTGCATTGAAAGCACGTTCGCAATCAATTGCGAAAGACGCGTCGACTGAACGGCGCCGCGCAGGATGAGTTTCCCGCCTAGCATCTCAACGCGCACCGACTCGCGATGAGGATCAAACTCAAAACGTGAAAGAACGTTTTCAATCTGCGTCGTCATATTCGCGCGAGAAGCCGCCGATTTGAGCGAGCGAGTCGGCAACTCGTTAAAGTCGACCACAAGGCGCGGGGGATACATCCTATCTATTTCGACGTTCTCTACCGTATTGTCCCCTTGATCAAGAGCTTCCAGTTCTTGAATTCGCTGGCTAATCGTACGTTGCGGAAGCTCGCCCGTTCCAAAAAATTTACCAAACGTGGTCGTATCGTAACGCGCAAGAATGCCGCCAAAAGCGCCGCCTCGGTTTGACGTCAAAATATTGCTCATCGTCGAATTCACCGACATAGGCGTGCCAGGGATAATCTGGGTGCGCTGAATCTCAATTGGAGTCGCGCCGGACGCAAATCGACTTTTCATGCCCACGCCCATGCTCTCGGCTGCGTCCGTTTCCGCAGCGCCGCCCTGTTGCGCGTAGGAAATCGCCGTTAGCGAAAACCAACACGCGACGACCAAGACGGCCGCCGCCGCTTGAAATAAACGAATATGCGATGCGCTTCGCGTCATAGTAATACTCCTCTGCGCGTCTGAAACTGCGCGCCTTCTGTTCTATTCGGCGTTTTACCTGCGGCGATTAAATCTTTAAAACAAGACCCGTCTAATCTGTATTATC
This sequence comes from uncultured Planctomycetota bacterium, assembly GCA_902803085.1. GTDB lineage: Bacteria > Planctomycetota > Planctomycetia > Pirellulales > Thermoguttaceae > RUG369. The sequence goes on along the minus strand of CADCOO010000330.1, from coordinate 765 downwards.
GTTAAGACCAACAAATGCGCAACCCTCGCGCAAACGATCGCAATAAAAAAACAGCGCCCGACCGCCATGAGGTCGGGCGCAACGCCGCGCGAGGCGCGCGGCGTCAGGAGGATTAAACTAGCTGCGTCCAGCTATAAACTAAAAGGCGCTACTACTCTTTCGTTTCTTCATCCGGCGAGACGGGCTCTTTGCCGAGGAGCGCGAAGACAAGCGCCCAGAAGAGGCAGAAGATACTCGGAATACCCCAGATCATCTTCCAGTTGTACTTGTCGAATTCGGCCTTATTCCAAACCTTCTTGAAATCCCAGAGAGAGAATTTTTCTTCGTCTCCGGCGGCGGTTGCGGCGGCTTCGGCGGGAGCTGCGTCGCCTTCAATCGCTTCGGCGGTCCCTTCGGAAGCCTCTTCGCCGTCGCCAAGCGCGTTTGAAGCCGCGTCAGCCAAAGCGTCAACTTTATCGCCGACGGCTTCTACAACCTCAGTCGCCTTCTCTTCAACGGCGTCGGCAGCGGCTTCAGCTTTCTCTTGCGCCGCGTCCGCCACATTCGAAGCGGCCTCTTGAACTGCGTCGGCAGCGGCTTCAACTTTCTCTTGCGCCGCGTCCGCCACATTCGAAGCGGCCTCTTGAACCGCGTCGGTAGCATCTTCAACTTTCTCTTGCGCCGCGTCCGCCACATTCGAGGCGGTCTCTTGAGCCGCGTCGGTAGCGGCTTCAACTTTCTCTTGAACGGCGTCAAAAATTTCTAGGGTAGGTTCTTCCGCAGCTT
>CADCOO010000329.1 GCA_902803085.1 uncultured Planctomycetota bacterium | reverse complement strand
TCGAGCTCCTCGTCGTAGATTAATCGCACGAGCGCATGGTTATGCGTCGTCGAACAAGTCGTTCTCAGAAAGATCTGACGCGGAAATCGAGTTGATTGCGGCGGTTGATAGTCGTCGCCAATCCGTTCGACGCCTTCGGGCAGCTGCGCGTCTTCCTTTGTAAGGAAATCGTCCGCTACTCCCTGACTAACCGATTGCACGCTGGAGCTCAGCCAGATAAAGACGTTTTTAAAGAGAACTGGCAACTCCTCTTCGGAACGCGGGTTGAGACGAAAACGTGCGTCGGCGACTTCTTTAAAAACAGTGTGATCTACCTCTTCGCCGCACCCAAGCGCGTAGACGAGCGCAGGTTTCGGTCGAATCGCTCTAAAGCGCTCGAGCGCCGGGCGCCAGTCGTCGGTCGGCATGCCGTCGGAAATGACGAACACAAGCGGTCGCCAATCGCCCTTGACGTCGACCGTGGTCTTTTTGACCTCGAGATTAATTCGCTCGCGCAGTAGATCGAACGCGGCGCCGAGCGCCGTGCCGGGTCGTAGTTCAAGCTTTGGCGGCTGGAAATCGATCAAGTCGGTGAGCGGCGTGAGAACGCGCGCGCACGAGTTAAAGGAAATCACGGAAAGCGCGACCGTCTCGAGCGCGTAAGGATTGCGCCGCAGAGAGGCTATCATTTGCTTTAACCCGGCTTGCGCCGACTCAAGCGCCTCGCCGATCATTGATTCCGACGTGTCGATCAGAATATATACAGGGAGTCTTCTCATTGAGTCTTAATCCTTATAACGATTTGAATTAGACGTTCGCCAGTTGAACGTTGACAATGCGTCCCGTCGGGCTCTTGCTCAACTGGAGCTGCAATCCTTTTGTGAGTTCGACATACTGACCGCACGGGACAGGTTGTTTCGTCGTGAGATTAGTAAGATCGTTCATGCGTTCGTTCACAAGCACCCACTTACCGTTGTAATATTGAAAATATCCGAGTCGTTTCTTCTTCGATTCTGGGAGCTTCTCGTTGGCGGTAACCATGCGGTCGCGATGCCATTCGTACAATGACTGACCGCTCCAGACGACGAGTCGACGCCCTTCGGGACGGAACGTTTTGCCGTCGTACGACGAATAGAAGTCGAAAACGGGAATCGGCAGTTTATAGCTCGTCCCGCAATAAGGGCAAACTGGCTTTTCCTGATTGTTATAGATAAAGAATTTTTTGACGCAGCTTTTGTTTTCGCAGGGCAATAGGAGGTCGGTCGTTTTAAGGATCGCGTCCTCCCAGTCGTCTGCCGAAGGACGCTGCATGGGATTGTGCAACCCGTCGACAAACGCGCGCGTAAAGAGCGACGTTAAATAGGGTCCCGTCGTCGTGAAAGGAATCCTGTCGACTTCGCACCACGGCTGAAGTCGCTTCTCTTCGTCCCCTTTTCGCGGACGATTCGACCTATCGTTAGGGTTCTCGATAAAGATCGCCTTCTCGCCCATCTCGAGGAACTCCTGCTGATCGTTGTCTTTACTCCAGACCTTTGGACCGCGCAACGGATGTCGATGCAGAAGATAGAGATAATTCAGAACGGCAAGAGCATGCTGGTCGGTCGCGCGCGACGGCAGAACCTTTTGCGCGGCATTCTTACTGGACGCCACGACTTCAGGCGCAATGAAGTCGGGCGTGCCAAGAACGTCGGGAGGAAAGAGCCCTGGAACGACGAGGCCGTCGAGGTCAATAATGCAGGCGTCGCCCGATCTAGGATCGACGAGGCAATTTTTATAGGAAAGGTCGCTATGGGCCAAGCCTGCCGCGTGAAGGCGTCGAACGCCGCGACTTAAATTGAGACATATGCGCAAGAAGGTTGCGAGACTCCCGCGCTCGTCCGGCGGAACAAAGCAATTAAAGTTTTTCGCGGATGCGAACCACTTTCCTTCCTTCTCCGCGTCTTCGAGAGGACCGGCGCCGAAAAAGAATTGCTTGCGGTATGAGGGAACGACAATGCCCGTTTTGCCGTCGTGGTTGACGATCTTTTCCGGCCAGCAGAATATCTTGCGCCAGTA
>CADCOO010000328.1 GCA_902803085.1 uncultured Planctomycetota bacterium | reverse complement strand
CTCGCCAATCGGAACGACGCAGTCGCACGAAGGAGACGGTATTTTCGTCGTCGCGATCGCGTCGAAGACTTTCGCGACCGTCTCGCGATCAAGCGTTCGCGGATTCGTGCGATTAGAGATTCCAGCCTTAGTGCAGATCGTATTGGCGATCGCCGGCGAGACGCGACAGAAGGACTCGGTGAGAAACTTGCGCATCGAGCTTTTATTCGTCTCGCGCGTCATTTCGAGGAGCTTGCCAAGTTCGACCCCGTAAGGATGCGGCTGAATTTCAATCGGTTCCGGCGGCAGTTCGCGAACGGACGCTTCGTACAGAACGCTCTTGCCGTCCGGATCCACGTAATGAAAGGTCGCGTGCGGATTCGCGAGCGCCGTCTGCTCGAGATACTCGTCGACGCTGCCGCGTCCGCGCTGGTACTTCGCTTCCAGTTCGATCGTTACGCGCGTGCCGCTCGTTACTTCCGCCCACTCGAGCGCGCGCTCCGTCAAGAAGAGGCGTCCTTCGTCGTTCGCCGGGATCTTTTCCCCTTCTCCGCCGCCGTTGAGGACCTCGGGCGTATTCGTCTTCGAATCGATCCGTACGACGAAATACGTTATCGGCCGTCGAACCGACGTCTTCGAAAGGACCTCGAGCGGCTTGCCGGTCGTGAGAAGTCCGTACATTCCCGCAGCGCTAATTCCTATTCCCTGCTGACCGCGACTCATGCGCAGTCGGTGGAATTTCGAGCCGTAGAGCAACTTGCCGTAAATGAGCGGAATTTGGCGAGGTTCGATTCCAGGCCCGGCGTCCTGAACGCTCACGCGAAAGCGATTGTCCGCGACGCGATCGATTTTGACCCAGATTTCCGGTAGGATGCCAGCCTCTTCGCACGCGTCGAGCGAGTTGTCGACCGCTTCTTTAACGGTCGTAAGCAAGGCTTTGCGCGGATTGTCGAAGCCGAGCAGATGGCGGTTCTTCGCAAAGAATTCGCTAACGGAGATTTCCTTCTGCGCTTTCGCCATGGAGGCGGCGTCGGCGCGTTTGCGCGGTTTCGCCGCCTTAACGGGCGCAGGCGAGGGCGCGGACGCCGGCGTCTCCGGCGCCGACGGCGGCGCGGCGGGTTCTATCGGTTCGGGAGGTAATTCGTCGAATAAATTCAAAGCTTTCCCCTTGTTGCGCCCAGACGTCGAATAACGCGCGAGCGCTGCAGAGAGTTGGCGGAGACGTTATTCCGCAAGGTTAATTTTAGCGTCGTACCATTTGAGAATCGCGTCGGCAAACGCGTCGGGATTCTCGAGGGGCGGCACGTGCCCGGAACGCGGTATCGTAACGCGACTAGCGTCGCGAATCTGCGCGGCAATCGCGTCGAGGGACGCGGGCGTCGACAGTTTGTCGAATTCGCCGCCGAGAACGAGGGTTGGAACGTCGAGTTGTCTGAGCGTCTCGGTCGAGTCGGAGCGCTTCGCCATACCGCGCGCTCCCGCCGCGATCGCGTCCGGCGACTGACTGGCGATCATTTCGCGCAAGGTCGCGACGACGTCGGGCTGCTTTACGGGCGTTTCCGGCGCGACGAGATTAGGAATCATTTCGTCGGCGAGCGCGGGAATCTGCAACGAGGTAATGGTATCGGCGAGAAGCCTTCGTTCGCTCGCCTTTTCGGGGGAATCCTGGGTCGCGTTGGAGTCGCAAAAGACGACGCCGGCGAGCCGCTCAGGACGTCGGCGCGCAAACGCCAGCGCGATATATCCGCCCATCGAAAGACCGCACAAGACGATCTTCGCGTTCTTTTCACGCCGCTGACACGCGATCTCTGAAACGAGAATCGCAAGGTCGTCCGCGTAGCGTCCCATTTTAACGCGCGGAAAACCGTTCGGATTGTGCCCGTTCGCGCCGAGCTTCGTCATGCCGAACCCTCGCAAATCGGGAACGACGCAAAAGAATCGCGATTTCAAACGTTCGACGACCGGCTCAAAGAGTCGCGAATCAAAGGGAAAGCCGTGCGCAAAGAGCATAATGGGACCGTCCCCGTCAGTTCGCGCGTAATATTCCGTATCGTCGACCAAAAATTTCTTCATTCTTTTATTCCTTCTTATGAAGAAACCCTATCTAGCGCGCCGTCGAAACGAGTCGTCGCCGACGTCGCGCGTCCAGCGGCGTCCGCGCGCCGCGTCTCAAACTTCGCGAGGACGAAGCCGAGCCGCTACGAACGGCGGAACCGCCGCGTATTATTATAACAGCAAAATTCCAAACGCTATGTTTCTTCCGCAAAATTTCACTATTTTCAATATTCCAACCGTAGCGCGCCGACAACGCGCGCGGTCAAACGCATGAAAACGGCAGAATACTACGGAAAAACGAAAACGGCGTCAAGAATAACAGGAACAAAAAAGGAGCTTCTGGGTAAAATATCAGAAAAGCCCGACCCGCGCGCAACTGCGCGCGCGAGAGACGAGCCACGTCGATTTTACGCAGGAACCTACTTATGAAAACGTCAATTACACGCCTCGCGCGGCGTTCGCTCGCGCCGATCGCCGTCCTACTCGCCGCGCTATTCGTCGCGACGACCGCGCGCGCACAGACCTCGTTCGGCAGAATGCGCGCCGAACAGCCAAACGCGCCCGCCGTTCCTGACGTCGACGAACCGGACGCCGACGCGCCTAACCGGGAAACGCCCGCCGTCAACCGACGCGCCAACGCCAGTCGCCCCACCGATCGCAGTCGGCAAGCGGCGCCGAACGCGAGCAAGGCGAACGAACCCCAAAAAGACGACGACGAACAAGCCGTAGACGCCCAGACGCAAGCCAAGTCGCAACCGGCGCGCAGTCAGAACGCGCGCCCCGTCGCGCGCAACGACCAGAAAACGAACCCAAACGCAAGCGCCGCTGAAAACGCTAAAGGGCTCGGTCCGATTCTTGGCGCGCCAGTCTCGCACAAATATCGCGCGGGAATAATGTTCCAGGCGCGACCGGGGGGCGCGTGCACCGACGTTTTTGGCTCCGTGCCCGTTCCCATGGAGTTCCCCGAACAGAAGGTGCGCACGCTGGCGGAAGATTTCCCCGCGAAAGTACGCGTCGCCTATCGCGATCTCAAAGAAGGCGGCGCGCGACAACTCGTCTTTAAAATGCGCGAGCTCAAGCCGGGCGAACCGATCGAAGCGACCTCGCTCTTCGAAGTAACGCGCTATCCAATCCTACCGCCTTCCGACACGTCGCTCTACCTGATTCCTAAGCAGGTTCCAAACGACGTCAAACGCTATCTTAAAGACGGCAAGTATATGCAATCGAATTCGAAAACGATTAAGTCGCTCGTCAAGGGCGTCATAAACAACGACAATACGGATTCGCTCGTCAAGGCAAACTCAAAAAGCGATACGACGGAATCGATTGCCAAGAAAAACGCTAATGGTGAAAAAACGGCATGGGAGAAAGTTGACGCGATTCTCAACTACGTACGAACCAATATCCAGTACAAGGACGTCCTCGTCGAAAAGCAGATGCGCGGCGCGCTCGACGCGTTACGTTCGCACGACGGAGACTGCGAGGACATGTCCGCGCTCTTCATCGCAATGTGCCGCGCTATAGACGTGCCGGCAAGACTTGTCCGCGTGCCCAATCACTGCTGGGCGGAATTCTATCTCGTCGACGCCGATAAAAACGGATACTGGTTCCCGGCTCAGGTCGCTGGAACCGATAAACTAGGAGAATTGCAGGACACGCGCGTCATTCTCCAGAAGGGCGACAGTTTCAGACTCCCGGAATCGCCGCGAGAAGAAACGCTCTACGTTAAGGAACTCTTTACCGGCAAGGTCAAAGAAAACGGACCCGACCCGATGAACGTCTTTATCCAAGAGGTCGACGGGAAGTAAATAACCGCCAATCGTCGGGCGTAAAATAAAAAACGCGCGCGTCGTTGTGGAGAGTTCGACGCGCGCTTTTAACGGAAAGATGGAACGCCGGATTTAACGGAGATTCGCCGTCGGATCCGGGGTCGCGGTCAGAACGGACTCGCGACCGGGTTGGCGAGGCGTTACGACTCGCCCCGTGATATTGTCGACGACCGTCGAGCGACTCACAACGTTTCCGTAGAATTCGCTCGCGGCGGTAACTTCGCGCATTTTGCGCAACTGCGAAACGATTTGATCGCGGACGTCGGCAAGTTGCACGTCGCGCGCCGGCACGATTTCCTGACAGAAGAGAATCACGAAGGTCGACGCGTCTACTTGAATGACCTGCGAGAGCTCGCCCGGCTTGAGAGCGAACGCTTCGTCTTCCAATTCGGGGAAGCCGCCGTTGCGTACGATCGGCGCGATGCGTCCGCGCGCGTGCTTGCCGTCCGGCTCGACGGAATATTCGGCGGCAAGGTCGCCAAAGACTTCTTCTGCGGATCGCTTTTCCTGACCGGGCAGGACGCGCGCCTTCTGCCATACTTCGCGCGCGCGTCGCTCGTCGTTGAGCACGATTCCCAGACACTGAACCTTTTCGCCAAAGTTCGCTTCGTAACTCTTCTGAATCTCCTCGTCGGTAATCTTAACGAGTCCTTCCGACAGCTTGCGCAACGCGACGCCGGGCCACACGATCGCGCGTTTGTAATAATCTTCGGGCACGTTGTACTTAGCGATCTCGGAACGCAGATATTCTTTAACGTTCGGCGAGCCGTCTTCGAGCGGTTGCGTCGACTCGGCGGCGCGAATCCAGATATCCGTCGCGACGTCCTGATCCGAAACGGTCAGTCCGACCTTCTTACACTCCTGACGAATCAGCGCGATCGAAACCATCGACGCGAGATCCTGTTCCGCGTAGAGCTTGAGGCACATTTCAACGACCGCGTCGAGATAGATCGGCTTGCCGTCGATCATAGCGGCGACGTTCGGATACTGCTTGCAGAGCTCGGGATCGCCGATAACGTTGACGACCTTCGCCTCGCGTCCCAATCGTTCAAAGAGCTCGTTCGCCGCCGCCTTGAGCTTCGACGCCTTCGCCTGAACTTGAATGCGATCTTTAATCTCGTTGATCTTGTCCTGCGGCACGACGGAATCGTACTTGTTTTCACAACGGAAGAAGACGAACTGATCTTGAGGTCCGTACGGCCCGATTACGTCGGAAATCTCGCCGACCTCGAGCGCAAAGAGGAGATCTTCCATATTCTTATCGGCGAGCGTTCCGTGGAAGATCGGCTGCATACGTCCCTTATTAGACGCGGTCATGACGTCGAGCGACTCGTCCTTGGCGACGGCGCCGAAATCTTCGCCTTGCTCCACGATCCGCGCGCGCAATTCCTCGGCCTTCTCGCGCGTCGCGCTAACGACCATTTGCAGACCGACCGACGGTCCGTAATTCTTGAGATACGCCGCTTCAAGCTCTTCGTCGGAAAGTTTGATCTCTTCGGCGACGAGCGCTTCAAGCGCCAGGCGCGGCCAGACGACCTCTTCCGCGTACTCTTGATAATTCATCGAGGAATCTTTCTCGACGATCTCAAGATACTGCTCGCGCGTTATGCGGAACGACTTCGCCAATCGTTCGATCTCCGCGTCAACGTCCGCGCGCGTTATCGCAAGGTTGCGACGCTTGCACTCGGCGAGAACGAGCGCGCGATTCAAAATGCGAGACAGAACGTCCTGCCCGTGCGCCTGCAGCGTTTCCGACTTCAGTTGATCGAGCGTGATCTTTTCGCCGTTCACTTCGGCGACGACTTCGGGATAGAGCCGTTTGGCGTCCTGTCGTATGGGATTCTCGTTAGCGACGCGATCGGCGACCTTTCGCGCGGCGCTGGTCGTCGCCCCCTGCTGACCGTACGCGGAGACGCACAGAGTTCCTACGACGCTCAACGCGCCGACTGCGCCCAAAAGAATATTCTTCAAACCGTTCATGTTCCGTCTTTCCAAGTTTGCGTAGCGCTCGCGCGCCGTTATGTCCGTAATAAACGCGCCCAGCGCGCGCTTCCCCGGGACTATAATCAATAACGCGCGCGCGCGTCAAGAGCGGTTTTGCGTTTTTCGGGCAAGAGCGGCGTCGCTAGTCAAAAAGAGGATTCGTTCTATAATAGAGAAAACTTGTCGAAACAACGTTGCAGAAAGGGAAGTTGCGTGAAACAGGATAAGAAAGAAGACGACGAACTGGAAACGACCTTCGTACTCCTCAAGCCGGACGCGATTGAACGCGCGCTGGTCGGCGATATTATCGCGCGATTCGAGCGCAAAGGGCTCAAACTCGTGCGCGCCGAAATGCGCGTCGTCTCAAAAGAGCTTGCCGCGCGTCATTACGCCCATTTGGTCGGCAAGCCGTTCTATCCGAAAATCGAAGCGTTTATAACGCGCGGACCCGTACTGGCGACCGCATGGCGCGGACGCGACGCGATCGACGTCGTCCGGAGACTCGTCGGCGCCACCGACGCCGCGCTCGCAGAGCCCGGAACCATCCGAGGCGATTGGGCGTGCCTCTACACCGAAAATCTCGTTCACGCGTCCGACTCGCCCGACGCCGCGCGACGAGAACTCGCGAATTTCTTCCCAAACGATCCCGAATTCGGAGAACGATAACGCGCTATAGAAAACGACGCGCGCGCAACCCGCTCGAGTTGCGCGCGCGTTCTGTCGACTGGAAACGCGAGGACTATTTGCTGAAATTAAAGAACTTCGAGTTCTCTTCCGCGCGCTGATCCATCTCTTCGATCTCTTCCGCGCTAAGACGGCGCAGACGAATCTTCTTAATCAAGCCCGTGCTCACCCAGCTTGCGAAACCGAGCGGCTTGCACTTCTCGACCTCAAACCGCGTGCGCAGCGTGTGTCCGACGATCGGATAGTCGACGATCGCCTCGTCGTTCACCCAAACGCGCACCGTCTTCGCCGTAACCTGCACGCGGAAACGATACCATTCGCCCGTCTTGAAATTATAGAACGACGACGTCGAATTCTCCGACGCGTCCATGTCGTCGATATTCGAAATGCCGGCGACGCAACCGCCCCAGCCGCCGTTCACAAAGGTGACAAAGTTCTCGCCGATAGGAAAGGTCAGCGACGCGAAGAAGTCCGTGCCGTCGTGTCGCTTCGCTATATATTCGATCTCGTAGTCCGTCGTCGGAATCTCAATTCCAGACTTTTCAGAATCGAAACGAATCGACGTCGTCGTCGGACCCATGCCAAGCCGCAGCGCGCCGTCCTTAATCTTGACCGCGTCGTCGCCGCCGTCTCCGATATCGATCCAGTTGTCGAGCGTCTTACCGTCGAAAAGATCGGTCCACTCGTACTTCGCGTCGTCCGCTTCTGACTCCGCAAACGGATCGTAACTCGGTTCCTCCGCCTTCTTATCGTCCCCGAACGTCGACGCGCTCGCTACGAAAAGCGTCGCGAGACAGAAGATCGTCCAAAAGAATACGCGTTGTTTCATGAGAGGTCTCCTCGTAAAAAGAGCGTCATTAAATCTTGACCTTGCGGGTAGTACCGCGACGAACGCGCGCCCGTACTCTCGTCGTACGTCGCAAAACCGTCCCCGGAAACGTCGGAGCCGACGATCATCCACGGAACCTCGCCGCGAGAATGCGTCTTCGTCGAAATCGGCGTCGGATGATCTGGCGAAACGAGCAGGCGCCAATTATCGTAACTCTGGAGCTTATCCAAAATCGGGGGAAGCGTCTTCTGATCAATCTCTTCCAAAGAATGAATCTTCTTCTCGACCGAACCTTCGTGCCCTGATTCGTCCGGCGCTTCCACGTGCACGACCACTATGTCGTTCTCGTCCAGCGCGCGCGCCGCGTACTCGCCCTTGCCGGCGAAATTCGTATCGACGTAACCCGTCGCGCCGGGAACGTCGAGAACGCGCCAGCCGAGATTATTCGCTATGCCGCGCAGAAGGTCGACCGCCGTAATCATAGCGCCGGGTCCCCAATCGTACGCTTGCGCGAAGGTCTTCATCGTCGGGCGCTTGCCCTGTCCCCAGAGCCAGCAGTCGGTCGCAGGCAAATTCCCCTGCGCGACGCGCCGCGCGTTTGTTTGACTGTTTTTGAGCAACTTCGCGCACGCGTCCATGAGTTGGCGCACGTATTCCGAACCGGCGCCCTTGGGGAGCGCGTTCGCGATCGGCTGATCGGAATAGTCGTGCGGAGGACTGGTAAGCGTCGTGGCGTCGAAGGGGAACGGACGCGACGGCGAGTCCGGACGAAAGATCGCAAGATTGCGATAGCTCACGCCGGGGACGAATTCAACGGTTCCGCCGAGCTCGGGGGCGAGCGTCGACCATTGGGACGCGACTTCGCGCTGAACGTCGGCGAGAATTTCCGTCGCGTCCTCCGTTGAAATGTGGCCGGCGGTAAAACTCGCCATGATTCCGTCCCGAATGCACGTCAAGTTGCATCGGAACGCCCAGTCGTCGGGTCCCAACTCGATTCCCTGCGCGGCGGCCTCGAGGGGCGCGCGACCGGTGTAGCATTCGAGCGGATCGTATCCGAGTAGCGCGAGGGTCGCGACGTCGGAGCCGGGCGAAAGCGTCTGCGGCACGTTGTGAGAGCGTCCTAGCGCGGCGCGTGGCGCCCAGGCGTCGAGGGTCGGGGTATGCGCCGCCTGCATTGGCGTGCGTCCGCCCAAAGAAGCGATCGGCTCGTCGGCAAATCCGTCTGGAATAACGACGACTCGCTTGCAGTTCGTCATAACTAAACGATTCCTTTCTAAGACGACGCGTTCGTTGATCGCCGTCGTCCGTCCTAAAGTGTGCTATAGAAAATCGCGCGTCGCGATTACCGAAACGCCGGTATTGAGCAGGTCGGGAATAATCGGGTCGCCGCGCCGAACCGGCTTACGGACGCTAACCGAATTAATCGCTTTCATAGCGTCGAAGAGCAAGCCCTTGGGAATCGGCGCCGAAGTTCGCGCGGGCGCCATGTCGATCGTGGCGCCGGACTCGTCGACGACGCGCACGGTCGTCGTGAGCGTTCGGGTCGGATTCGTCGCTTCCGCGAGTCCGTGTTCGCGCCCTCGCGGACAGGAATTGCCCTTGACCTCGCCGCGTTCGGCGTCGACTTCCAGTTGACACCCGCGCGGACACACAATGCACGTTATATTCTGAATACTCATCACAGTGGCCTTTCGATAATTCCGGTTACGGTCGCGAATAGGTCGCGCGGCATTTATCGGTTTCCCAAAAATCGACCCTAACGACGTTGAGACCTTCTTCGAGCGCGCGATCGTAGATCAATTTCGCGAACGCTTCCGCCGTCGGATTGCCGTCGAAGCAGATAGGAGGGTCGCCGGCGTCGGTTAGAAGGGGAACGAGCGGGTCTTCGCGCGCTAGAAAGACGCGATGATCGAGCGACTCGTCGAGCCAGCGACCGAGCGTGTCCTTCAGTTTAACGAAGTCGAGCGCCATTCCCTGGTCGTCGAGCGCGGCGCAGTCTTCGCCCTGAACCTCGACGCGAACGCGCGCGTTGTGCCCGTGCAGACGGCGACATTTGCCCTCATATCGATACAGTCGATGACCATAGGAAAAAGAAAAAACACGCGCGACGGAAAACATCGACCCCTCCTACTAACAAATCAGTCCAACGCCACAAACGTCTGGAGTTTGCATTATAACGTCTTTTTCGATTTTTGGAAGCTCGTGAAAAATTTCAATGTCGCAGAGAGTCTTTTTCCGAATAATTTTCTGCGCTCTGTCCGAAAAGATAGTAAAATAGACAAGCCTGAGAGTTTGCGCAAGCGTTGTGCGAACCTAGGCGTCTTTTACTCATCGCGATAGCCGTTCCTCGGAAAGGAACGCGCTTATTCACGTTCGATTGAAACCTGAGTTGTGCCGCGCAATTTGCGGATGGGAGTTTCATCGACGCATGCGCTGCGCTACCGCGCGGCAGACTCACTAAGGAGAATCCTAATGAAAACGAATTTAATCTTCGGTCTTGTTATCGTCGCGACGCTCGGATTCATTTCGTCGAACGTTCGCGCGCAAGACGTCGCGGACGCTACCGCTTTCCAGCAGACGTCGTCCGCTATCGCGCAACAGGCGGCGCCCGCCGCTACGACTACGTCCGCAGCCCCGGCCGCGCCTGCAGTTCAAGCGGTTCCGGGCCAACCGTGCGAAGAATGCGGAGAGTGCGAAGGCGGCGCGGGCATTGGTCTACGCGGGCGCGGCGTCGGCATTCCTCGCCCTGGCATTGGCGTTCCCGCGCCGGGCGCGCGCATTAAGGATCGCATTGCCGCCGATCGTCCGATCGTCGAAGCGTCCCCGTTCGCCAATCCGAACGGATCCTTGCAAGATTGGCAGCGCTTCCGCTACTATCCCTATGGTTATTATCCGCACAACTTCTCCGACACGCCCAATATGAGCGTTCCGAAGTACCATCCTGGCTATCAGAACTTCTATCCGATGCCGCGTCGCTATCACGAAGGTCATCATTTCCACCTTGACGTCTTCTAATTAGCGATCGGTCTTTCCATTTGACTGAGAACCGGCGAGCCCTAGGAATTCCAGGGTTTCGCCGGTTTACTTTTACGCGCGTCGAAACGCGGCGGCGTTCAAAACGCACAAAAAAGAAAAAAAATAAAAATTGTAGACTCTCCCCCTTGGCGCCTTGCGAATACGCGATATACTAAATCTCAGTTACGCGAAACGCCAAGGATTCCTAAGGCGCGCAAATTACCACGAAATCCGAATTAAACGCCGCCCAGCGGCGGCTAAACAAACAACTCGTACGGAAGGAGCGTTGAATGACAAGACGTAAACGTCGATGGTGGATGGGTAGCCTACTGGCGACCGCCGCATAGTAACCGTTGCTTTATTCGAACGAGTTGAAAGAGGTCGTTCACGCAAAAGCGCGCTGGTCTATTACGACCAGCGCGCTTTTTTCATACCTGCAACACGACGCGTTTATTCGCGCCAGCGCGACCAATGCCGTTAATTCGCACAACGCCGCGATTCAAACTTGACGACATAAAAATATTTTTTGAAAAAACCGCTCCAAACAATAAAGAAGTTCCCACTGGACGCCGATAATTATGACATAAGGGAGAAGGAAGCGGCGATGCGCACGCTCGAGTTCGTGAAATCCCGTCGCAAGGATGCGCAAGATTCACGACGACATGCCAGAAACGTAGCCTTTGTGATTATACTCCTATTTCGTCGGAGTTGGTGACGACGCTCCGACAATCGTACGTTCCCAGGGGGGGAATAGTCCGGCGCTTTGGACATGGTCCGAGCGCCGGATTTTTTTTCGTTTGAGCGACGCCAAACTGACGTCGCGACGCAAAAAGAACAAAGCGAGCGCCCCCCAAAGTCAACGCATCGATCCACAACCGCCCTATTGCGAACGTGCGCCCGTGCCCAATCCGCGCCCGT
>CADCOO010000327.1 GCA_902803085.1 uncultured Planctomycetota bacterium | reverse complement strand
GGCGACGTTCTCGAGATCGACGCCGTTCGCGACGGCGGCTGGAACCTTGTCTTACGTCCTCAAGAAACGTCGGCGAATCTGGAATAAATCATGAAAGCGGTCTTTAAACGATACCCTGACTTTTGGCTCGCGCTCGCGTCCTTCGTTATTTACTACTGCTCGCTCCCGCCGATCGGCTGGAAGTACGCTATCTTCTTTGCCCCCGCGCTATGGACGTATTTAATCGTAGGGGTAACGCGCGAGGAAGCGCCGCCGAGCGAGTCGTCAAAGCCGCGAGGCTTCAAGCGCGTTCTCACGTTTCCCCTACGCTTCTGGACGCGCGGCGAATATCGGCGATACTGGCTGGCGGCGTTTTGTTTCTGGCTAACGACGCTCGTATGGGTGAGCTATCCGCACCCGGCGACGATTCTCGGCTGGCTCGCGCTCAGCGGGTATTTGGCGATTTATTTTCCGCTTTATCTATTTGAGTCTCGCGTCTTAACGCGCGTTTTGCGACTGCCGCTCTGGCTGGCGGCGCCGCTGGCCTGGACGTCGTGCGAGGCGCTGCGGAACGTCGTAATGGGGGGATTCTCTTTTGCGGGTCTTTCGCACGCGCTTTATCGTTCGGGCTACTCGATTCAGCTTGCGGAACTCTTAGGCGAGTACGGGGTTGGCGCGTGGATAGCGCTCGTCGGAACGCTTTACGGACTCGGACTTCAACGATTTGGCCTTGGGACGCCGTCGGTTAAGAGGAACGGATCGCGTTACATAAGCATAGCGTTTCTCGTTCTTCTAGCGAATCTCATTTACGGTTACTCTCGCATTCTTTCGCTTGACGAGCTTGAGGCGGAAATGCGCGCCCGAAACGCGCGTCCGTTGCGCGTCGCGCTTCTACAAGATTCGACGACGTACCATTTTCCGCTTTCGCGCGAGAAGAATATGGAGGTTTCCGACCGCTATCTCGCGCTCGCGACGGAAGCGTCGCGCCTTACGCCGCGGCCCGACGTTATTATATGGCCGGAAGGCACGTATTATCACGGACGCTACGGCGTCCTTTGGGATCTTGAGAAGGACTGCGCGCCGCTATTCGACTATTTCCGCGCGCAGAACGAAGGGGAGCCGTATCGCGACGTCGCGACGCTCCAGGAAAAGTTCCCGGAGTATTTTAACGCGCCCGATCCCGATCGCGCGCGCGACCTACTCAATCGCTATCGAGTCGCCATGCGCGATCAACGCCGGAGTCTAGCGAGCATGTCGGCGCGTTGGGGCGCTTCGATTCTATTGGGAGCGAGCGGAGGCGTCGGCGATCCGGCCGGTCAACCGACCTTCTACAACTCCGCGCTTTTTGTGCCCTATTTCGGTTCGGAGGAAGAAGTCGCGGCGCTTCCTAGCGGACGCCTCGCGCGGGCCCCAATTAACGAACCGATCGAAACGCCGCCCCAGAGCTTTCGTCGCTACGATAAGATCGATCTCGTTATGTTCGGCGAGTACGTGCCGTTCCTGCGCTATTTCCCGAAATCCTGGGGCATAACGACCGTCTGCGCGGAGCTGGAACTCGGACGCGGCGCGGGCCCGGTCGTTTTCGACGTCTTCGCGCGGGACGGTTCGGCGCGCTACCGTCTGGCGCCGCACATTTGCTTTGAGAGCTCGATTCCGCATTTCATAACAAACCAAGTCGCGACGCTTCGCGAACTCGGCGCGGACCCAGACGCGCTCGTGTGCGTCTCGAACGACGGCTGGTTCCGGAACGGCGTGGAGACGGATCTACACCTTGCGACTCAAGTCTACCGCGCGGTAGAGAACAGGCGCTCCATGCTGGCGGCGACGCACGGCGGCTTTTCCGCGTGGATCGACGCGACCGGTCGGATTCGCGAGAGCGGGACGCGCGCAAACGACGAGGTCGTCTTTGCCGAAGTCTATTGCGTTAAGACGCGTCCTCAAGGATTACTGCGCGTCAAGCGTGGCGAAGGGTTCCAAACGATTTGTCTATTTGATATAATAAGGCGCGTCGGGTACGGCGTTTTTGTCGTCGCGCTCGTTGCGGCGCTCGTTGCGCGGCTAGTTCGAAGAATTCGCACGAAACGCGCGACGACGGTGAATTCCAAAGAATGAGATAATGAAAAGAACGTTAACGACTACGGTTGCCGCGGCGTCATTCTGCAGCGCGGCGTTTTCGCAAGACGGCGCGAACAAAGCGCGCAAAATACTCGCGCTCCAACCGTCGACGATTACGTTCAACCGCAAGCGAATACGTTTGACGAAATGAACCGTAATTCCACCGTTGGGCTCGTTATTCTGCTGATTGCGGCGGTCGTCGCTTGCGTGATACGCAGGATTCGCGCGAACGACAAAGAATCCGGCTATTTTAAGAAGTAACTACATGAAGGAACGTATTGGTTGCGGCGCTATCGTATTTGTCCTCTGCTCCGTATTCCTCCTCGGCATGGCGGCGCTGGCGGACGCCGGAGACGATGAAGGGAACAATTACCTCCTCCAGGTTGGTCTAATGCTTATTGCGGATCTTGTTATTTT
>CADCOO010000326.1 GCA_902803085.1 uncultured Planctomycetota bacterium | reverse complement strand
TCTTAACGCGCCTTGACGAAATCGAAGGACGTCGTACAATTTGACGCAAACCTTGGACGGGAACGTTCGACTCCTAGCTCCGCGCGACGAGTCTCGCAAACGGCGTTCCTTGATCGGCGTACGCGTCGAAGTCGTTCTTGCGCGAGCGAAACGGCTATTCAAGACGACAATCCGCCGAAACGATTTGTTCGTTTCGCGCAAGAGGCGGTAGTTGCGAGCGCGACTATCGGGACCTTGTTATCGAGGCTGTCTGGTTCTCGTTGCGTTGTTGTCGTTCGTCCTTTCGCTTATCGGAGACGGCGCGACGCCTTTCTGACGAGCGAACGGAGCGCGAAAGCTCCAGTAGGGTCGAATCCATAAAAGGCGGTTATTCCGTCGACGTCAGATTTGATTTGCCGGTTAGATAGATTTATTTAGTCAATTGAAGTAAAAAGGTTGCCGTAATGGAAGAAAACGTAGAAATTAAGCCAGCGCCTAAGTTCACGCGACAACACAGAACGTTTTCGGCGAAACCCGCCGAAGTCCAGCGCAAGTGGTACGTCGTCGACGCGACCGATAAGGTCGTCGGTCGACTTGCCAGCGAAATCGCCATGATCCTTATGGGCAAGCATCGCCCGACCTATACGCCCAACGTCGACACGGGCGACTACGTTATCGTCACGAACGTCGATAAAGTGGTCTTCACGGGTCGCAAGTGGGAGAACAAAGTTTACACGTGGACGACGGGTTACCCGGGTCTGCGTACCGAGACCGCCGGCGAGCGTTTTGCGAAGCATCCGGAGAAGATCCTTCGCGAAGCGGTTCGTCGCATGTTGCCGAAAAACAAGCTTGCCGTTCAAATGCTGAGCAAACTTAAGACCTACACTTCCGATCAACAACATCCGCATCAATCGCAGAATCCGGAAGCGTTGGACCTGGCGGTTAAGAAGTAACTAAGCAAATAAGCCTCTGCATAGAATAAGGGAAAAACATATGATTAAACGTGGCGATTACGTCATTGAAGGCAACGGCAAGAACGACAAACTGGGCACCGGTCGTCGTAAGACTGCGGTCGCGCGCGTTCGTATTCGCGCCGGTCAGGGTCGCATTAGCATTAACAATCGCGAATTCGAAGAATTCTTCCGTACGGTTCAGCTCCGCAACGCGGTCCTCGCGCCGCTCCTCGCGACGGAAAAGCGCGAGTCGGTCGACGTCGTTATTACCGTGCAGGGCGGCGGCACCACCGGTCAAGCGGACGCGTGCAAGCTCGGTATTGCCCGCGCGCTTAAGGAATACGATCCCGAATGCGAAGCCGTTCTCCGCGAAAAGAGCTTGCTGACGCGCGACGCGCGCGAAGTCGAGCGCAAGAAGTACGGCCGTCGCAAGGCGCGTCGCAGCACGCAGTTCTCGAAGCGTTAATTTGCCGAATACGTCGCGCTCCTTTTGGGAGTCGACTCCGTTCGATTGGAGGTTCCTCGCTCACGCGCGGGACCTCTTTTTTTATTCGCCGCAATCAAACGAGCAACGGTCTATGACGATTACGCGGCGCCGTTGGGAGAAATTTCCCTTTTTTCGCGTTCTCTTGGCAATAGTATTTGAAAAACGGGCCAAACTGTGGTAGAATAAAGGAACGAGATCGAAGTCGCCGCATTGTGCGGCGCGAGAAATCCGCACGTTATGGGAGTTGGAACAGCAATGGTAAGTAAACGCAAGGGGAAATCTACGCTTCGTCGCGGCAGCGTCGAAGGCTGTCGTTACACAATCGTCGACGCAAACGGCGTCAATTTCTTCTACGGTCTAGCGACTCCCACCGTAAGCGGCGATATTCGCGAGCAGATCTTTTCCGCGTTTAAGAATCTCCAATCGGGCTTCGATAAGGAGGAATTCGCCTGTTTCGTTAAATTGAACGTCTTTCTGCGCCGCATTGGCGACAAGCAACTCGTTCGCTCGATTAAAGACGTCGTCTGGGACGGTCAATGCCAGCCGGCGACGACCTTTATTGCGCAGGCGCCCTGCGATCAGGAATACGACGTCGTTCTGGAGGCGATCGCCGTCGACGCCGACGAGAAGGTCGAAAACTCGAACCCGGTCGAAATCTACGAGTGCAACGAGCACGCGACCGTAATCGACTACGACGACGTCATGTTCGGATTCTTTGGCGGTTTTATTCCGGACGAAGAATCGCTCGACGCCTACGAGCGTTCGTACAGCGCCTTCAGTCGTATGCGCGACCAGGTGGAAAGGTGCCAATTTCATTTCGCCAACGTCTTTCGCACATGGCTCTATCAGGGATCGATCGTTCTGCCCGAAGGGGATTCGCAGCGATATAAGGAACTCAACGCCGCGCGCTCCGATTTCTTCTATGGAACGCGCTTTTTAGAGCGTTTCCTACCGAAGGACGTTCAATTCGGCGCCGTCTATCCGGGCAGCACGGGAATTGGCGCGGACGACGTCGACGTTGCGATGAGCTGTATGGCGATTAAGACGCAACGCCAAGACGTAATTGTCGCGCCTATTGAGAACCCTCTGCAAACGTCCGCGTTCGACTACTCGGAGTATTACAGCCCGTTGAGTCCTAAATTCTCGCGCGCCGTCGCGCTCGCCTTTAACGACCGCGCGCGCGTCTTCGTTTCCGGAACCGCGAGCATAGTCGATCAGAAGACCGTGCACGTCGACGATCCCGAAGGACAAACGAATCAAACGCTCGACAATATCGAAGCGCTCATAGCCGCCGATAATCTCGCGCGGCACGGGGTCAACGGTTTCGACGCGCAACTCGCCGATCTCGCGACGGCGCGCGTCTACGTTAAGAAGCCTGAGCATTTCGAGTCGATCCGCGCAATCTGCGAGAAGCGCCTCAAAGGCGTTCCGATCGTCTACACGTACGCCGACGTCTGCCGCGACGACCTGCTCGTCGAGGTTGAAGGCGTCGCGTCATGTAGTATTTTATCCGAAGCCTAACAACGTCAAACGCAACGGCGCGCACAGCGTCGCCGCTTTGTTCGCCATTGGCGCGCAGCCTTCGCGGCGAGCGCGCCCTTTTTCGTGAAACCTAACGTTCGTCGCCAATCAAGTCGCCTTTAAATTCGAGAACGATATGAAATTCCAAGATTCCAACCTAACCGCGTTTTATCAGCGCGTATCCTCGCAACTCCCCAAAGATCGCGTTCTAACCGACGCCATGCGAACCCTCGCTTGGGGCGCCGACGCCGGATTCTACCGCCAGATTCCGCGACTCGTCCTCTTTCCGCAAACGGAAAGCGAAGTCGCCGCCATTATGCGCGCGGCGAACGAACTCGGCGTTCCGCTTACCTTTCGCGCGAGCGGCACGAGCCTTTCGGGACAAGCGTCGACGAAATCCGTTCTGGTCGTCGTCGCGCGAGGCTGGGAGAATTACGAAGTCCTCGACGACGGCGCCAAGATTAAGCTCCAGCCCGGTATCCTCGGCGGACGCGTCAATGAGATTCTCGCGAAATACGGTCGGAAATTCCCGCCGGACCCCGCTTCGGTCAACGCGGCGCGCGTCGGCGGAATCGTCTCCAACAACGCGTCGGGCATGAACTGCGGCGTCCACGCCAATAGCGAACGCGTTATGACGTCCGCGCGCATAATCTTCGCGGACGGCGTTACGCTCGACGTCGGCGACGAGCGCTCGAGAGAAGAATTTAAGCAAAAGAAGCCGGATTTCATTAAGGGAATTGTCGAGCTGCGCGACGCCGTTCGCGCCGATAAAGAGCTCGCCGAACTCATCGAGCGAAAATACCGTATTAAGAACGTAACAGGGCTCAATTTGCGCCCGCTAATCGCCTACGACGATCCGTTCGAGATTATCTCCCGCCTCATCGTCGGAGCCGAGGGAACCCTCGCATTCCTCGCAGAAATCACAACGACGACCGAAAAGATCCCCGCATGCCGCGCGACCGCTATGATCTACGCAGAAACGCTCCCGCAAGCGTGCCGCGCCGTGCAGATTCTTAAAAAGACGCCCGTTGTGAGCGCCGAAATCCTCGATCGGCTCGCGCTACGTTCCGTTCAGGATTCGCCCGACGTGCCGAGTCTCATTAAAGACCTCGGCGGCGAAGCGTCCGCCGTCCTGCTGGAGACCGTTGCGGAAACTGAGGACGCGCTCCAGACGCAGATCGCGACGATTAAAGACGCGCTTAAAGACTTTCCGCTACTCTACCCTGTCGAATTCACCGAAGATCCCAAGGTTTACGGCTCATGGTGGGCGATTCGCAACGGCGTCTTTCCGACGGTCGGCGGCGCGCGCGAGATCGGCTCGACCTCCCTCATTGAAGACGTCGCGTTCCCGCTAGAATCGCTCCCGGCGGCGACGGAAGAACTTCAAAAAATTATTAGTAAATACGGATATAAAGACGGCGTTATCTACGGGCACGCGCTCGAAGGGAATTTCCACTTCGTCCTTAATCAACGTTTCGATTCACAAAAGGAAGTTGAACGATATAAAGGGCTTATGCTGGAAGTCGTCGAACTCGTCGTCGATAAGTATCACGGTTCCCTTAAGGCGGAGCATGGCACGGGACGCAATATGGCGCCATTCGTCGAACGCGAATGGGGCGCCAAAGCGTTCGAAACGATGAAGAAGATTAAAAAGCTCTTCGATCCCAAGAATATTCTCAATCCGGGCGTGATCTTTAACGACGATCCAGAGTGCTATATCAAAGACTTCAAGCCGCTTCCGGAAACGAGTCCTCTCGTCGACAAGTGCATCGAGTGCGGCTTCTGCGAACCGAACTGCCTCACGTGCGGGCTCACGCTCTCGTCGCGTCAACGCGTCGTCGTACGTCGCGAAATTTCGCGATTAAAGCGCGACGGTTCCGATCCGCAACGCCTCGCGGAGCTCGAACGCGCGTATCGAACGCCAGGGGAAGCGACGTGCGCCGGAGACGGGCTATGCTCAACCTCGTGCCCAATGCGCATTAACGTCGGCGACCTCACGCACGCGTTGCGCGAGGAAAAGCTTCCGGAAGGGAGTTGCGGGTACAAACTCGGCGAATTTACCGCGCGCAAACTCGGGCTAATCAAGTCGGCGTTGCGCCCCGTCTTAGGACTCGCGCGTTTCGGGCGCGCCGTTCTCGGCCAAAGCGGCGCCAGTTGCGTCGGGCGCGCGTTGCATAAGCTGGGGCTGCCGCTCTGGACGCCGTCCCTTCCGAAGCCGTTTAAGATCAAAAAGAATCGAGTTCCAAACGCGACCTTTGTCGACGCCGCGACGCCGGAACCAAAGCCTGCGACTTTCGATCCGAGCAACGTTCAAAAAATCGTCTATTTCCCGAGCTGTATTAACCAGACGATGGGCGGGTCGGAGCAGGAAGAGCCGCTCGTCGAGGTTACCGTGCGCCTCCTGGAGAAGGCGGGCTATTCCGTCGTCTTCCCTCCCAACTACGAAAATCTCTGCTGCGGCACGATCTGGGAAAGCAAGGGCATGCCGAAGATCGCGGATCAGAAGACAAAAGAGCTCGAAGACGCGCTCTGGCTCGCCTCAAACGGCGGCGAATA
>CADCOO010000325.1 GCA_902803085.1 uncultured Planctomycetota bacterium | reverse complement strand
CCGTCGGCATGGGAGGCGATAAGAAATACCGCGCAATTGTGAACGGCGGCGCGGAATATCGACCCAAAACGAACGGCGAACGCAACGACGTCTACGAGCGCTTCATCTTTACCGTTTCCCCGAAATTCGAGGAAGTTCTCCCGACTATCCCGAACCCCCCGTCTCCCTATAAGGCGGTCGCAGGTTCCGGCGTCTGGCGCTCGCACGGCGCGACGACCCGCGAGAGGGATAAGAATTACTGGCGCGAAGTCTGGCGACGCGGCATGCGTCATTTGATCGTTACCGACCACGAGGTCTGCTGGCGCGACGGCGGCGAGAGCTTTACCTTCCGCACTAAGCCCGCGCCTGAGAAAGGCGGCGACGAAGGATGGTTCGACTACGCGCGCTTTATGCAGGACGAACTTGGGTTCGTTTACGGTCCCTATAATAACTTCACCGACTTTGCGCCCGTCAACGAATACTGGTCTCCCGACATGATCGGACGCTTTTCCGATTGGCAACTCCAGCCCGCCTGGATGCGCTGTTATGCGCCGAAGCCGATTCGCGCGGTCGAGTATTGCGAGAAGCTCACGCCGATCAACGAGGAGAAATTCCATTTCTCGTGCGCGTACTGCGACGTGCACTCTTCAGTTCCTCCGTGGACGCGGACCGATTACGACGAGCGCGTTCCTGGCGCGGGAACCTTTATGAGCGTGTACTATCCTTATGGCGAAATCTTCCTCCTGCAGAAGAAGAACTGGGACGGGCCGACTTATTCCGAAGGTCCGCATCATTGCTTCTACGCGGGACTTACGGACGGCAATTACGCGCAGGATCAGCCGTACAATCTCTTTAAAAATCCGTGGCTCGTCGATTTCGATCTTCGCAAGATGCACGATCTGGAAGTCGATTTCGGCATGGGCAACGTCGGCATGTTCGCGCCCGGCTATAAGCCGACGACGGACGAGGAAAAGGAAGCGCTAGTCGATCGCTTTATTACGGCGACGCTTGCGTTTGGACACTCCGGTTTCTTCGCCGCCGACTTCGGATGGCGCATGGCGGCGCGTTCGTACTTTATGACGCAGCAGATAGCGTCGCAATACACGCAATCTTCGGTGAAATCGATCCTCTATTTCGACGAACGCTCGCCCTCGAAATGGGTCGAAGTTTCCGAGGCGCTGCAGAACGACGTCGTTAAGAACAATCAGATTAAAGTCGAATATGAGAACGGCGTTATCGTCGTAGTAAACGGCTCCGAAGAAAAAATGCTAGAAACGGAGGTCGGCGGACGTCGAATTCTTCTTTCGGGGAACTCTTACGTTGCGTGGACGGCGGACGATAAGATTCTCGTTCAGTCGTACGAAACTCCGACGGGCGGTCGATTCGATTATTGCGAGTCTCCGGAGTATATCTATCTGGACGGTCGCGGCGAGTGGGTCGAACGACGTCGCGCGTGCGGGTCTGGCGCCGGCGTCTGTCGTATTGTGAGCGAGAACGAGTTTGAGTTTATTCCGTACGACGGCGCGGAATTGGGCTTTAAGATCGCGTCCGACGACGAGGTCGTGGAAGCGGTCGCGTTCGACTTCAATCAGAACGAAATGGGCAAGGCGCGCGTCAAGCGCTCGCGCGGCTACGTCTTTCTCGATAAGATTGAAGGAGCGTTCTCCTATAAGGTTACGAAACGCGCGCGAACCGACGACGATCCTAAGCCGATCCAGGCTCAGCGCTTGAATCCGAATCTTTTCGTCGTCTCGCCGCATCAGTCGGTTCAGTTGCTAGTCGACGGGCAAGTTTTAACGTGGTCCGCGCCGGAAATGTCGAAGCAATATGCGACCGGAACCTTGCGCTACGTCGAGGGGGCGACTCTGTATCAACGCGGATGGCGCGAGACGCCCACGCCCTTTATGCATATTTGGACCGTTCCGAAAGCGGGCGTCTATTTCGACTTCCTTGTCGTCCCGCATCATAATATGCACCTGTTTTCATGGCGCGAACCCAGCGATGCGTTTCCCAATACGATCTCAGGATACGGTCGCACGCTTAAGTATATGAATTCTAACGACGAATACGCCTGGTCAAACGCCGGCGGCAGGATCCTCTCGGAGAAATTCCCCGAACCGAAAGAGGAAGGCGAAGAAGACGTTCAGTCGATCGAAGTTAAAACGATTGTCGATCGCTTCGGCAAATACGATCGCGTCGAATTCGCAAAGTACGTCTTTACGAGCGACGTCGAACGCGAATATCGTCGCCGCGAACCGTTCCCATTTCCAATGACCGATCCGCGTTCTTACGTCGCGTACGTCCAGCGTTTCGAACAGGAGCCGACGACGGAATTGGAAGGAACCGGCGCGACCGCGTTCCGCACGCTCGCCGTCTGCGGCGAAGAGACCAAAGAATGCGTTAAGATACACCCGC
Organism: uncultured Planctomycetota bacterium; assembly: GCA_902803085.1. GTDB lineage: Bacteria > Planctomycetota > Planctomycetia > Pirellulales > Thermoguttaceae > RUG369. The sequence goes on along the minus strand of CADCOO010000325.1, from coordinate 1,669 downwards.
CCTACAAGGACGGTCCGACTGGGCGCACGTATCTCGAGTACGGTCCAACCTACATGACGCAGTATCCGGAGAACTTCAAGCTTTGGGTCGGCAAGCAGAACGGCTCGGATCCCGGCGACGGCATAAATTTTAAAGTTGAAGTAATCGTTCAGAAACCGACGCCGAACGGCATGGAGGAGACGAAGGAGATCGTCGCCGAACAGCTTGTTACGGAACACGAGTGGAAGGAACTTGTCGCCGATATGTCCCCGTTCGTTAATAAACAGATTAAGTTTCGCGTGATCGCCGAAGCAAACGAGAATCCGAACGGCGACTGGGCGTGCGTGTCCGGCATGCGATTCGAGTCGCAGGAAGGGAAGTTAGTCCGGAAATTCAAGGACGTCAAACGCGTGGAAACTGGAATTAAGGTAGTCGACGCCGAATAGGACGTTTAGACTTGCGCTAGGCAATAGAAAACGACTTCGTCAAGGATTGATCTTGGCGACGTCGTTCTTTTTACAGGCGGTTGAACGCCGGAACGTCAGCGTTGCGGACGGCTCGGACGTCCCCCGCGTCCCCCTTCTGGCCTAGGCGGACGTTCGCCGTTGCGCGCGCCGTCCGGTCGCCGGCGTCCGCCGAATCCGTCTCGCACGTTCCCGTCCGGACGTTGGGGCGGACCGAATTCTCCGTTCCCTCCCTCGTACGGTTGCCGCGCTCCAAACTCGCCGGGCTGACCTCCGTCAGGCGGGGGAGCGCCGGGACCGAAGGCGTTGTCGGAGCCGGTTTCTGGGAGATTGTCGGGAACGAACTCTTTCCCGACGTGGAGGACGTGCCCGTTGAGCTTAATATTGGCGCCGGTCGGATCGGCGTTGGTTATCGACGTTACGTAAGAATCTTCGGCGAGTTCGAGCGTCGATTCGGCGTCGAGAATGAGCTCGAGCTCTTTTGCCGTATTGGCGGCGTTAATCGCGCCGACGTAATGAGAACCTTTTGTAATCGCAAGCTTTAGAGTGGAAATATTGTCGATATAGACGTTTCCTTTGACGTCCTGATTCTCCAACGTTAACGTTACGTTGCCGCCGTTCTGTCCTTTGCGTCCCCAGCCCTCGCGTTGCGCGCGCAGGAAGTAACCGTCTTTATCTTCGTTGACGAACTTATTGCCGTTCAGCGTAATAACGCAAGACGTATTGGTAACGTAGATGGAATCGCCTTGCTTTGTAACGATTTCGCAGTCCTTTGCGGAGAAGCTTGACGTTCCAATCGACGCGTCGCCTGAGAAGGACTGGTAGATAAAGACGTTTTTGCGCGTCGTCGACTTGCCGTGTAGCGTCGTATTGTCGTCGACGAGTTTCGTCTTCTCCAGCGCGATTGAATTCTTACCCTCGATAATAGCGCCTTCCGACTTCGTCGCCTTGAGCGTCGCGTTCTTTACGGTTATCTCTGCGGTCGAATAGATCGCCGGGGATCCCGGGCCGTTCGTCGTATAGCTTCCTCCGTCTATTTTGAGCTTGCCGCCGCCGCGATCGGAGCGAATCGCCGCCGAGGAGCCTCCCTCGGTAACGATATCGAGATTATAGCCTTCAAGGGTTCCTCCTCCGGTAACCATAACGCCGCCGGAATTGTGTTGACTCGTCTTAATCGCAACGTCGCGCGCCTTAATTACGCCGGTTCCATACGCGAAGAGTCCGCT
>CADCOO010000324.1 GCA_902803085.1 uncultured Planctomycetota bacterium | reverse complement strand
CAGGTCCTGTGCTATCAGGCGTCCCTCGACCCGAAGGTTCTACCGAAACTCAAGGCGTACGCCGACGCGCTCGAAAAGCACTCGCGCGTTCAGAGCCTCGACGAAGGCAAAGAAGCCGCGCTCGCCTTCAAGGGCGTCTATCTCCAGGCTAAGGTCGCTGAAATCGCCGAGAACGAAGGAACGGCGAAAGAGCTCGTCGCCGCTATGGCGGAAGTCGCAGAGTTCGTTAAGGCGCACCCGGAAACCGCCGATATGACCGCCGACCTCGTCTATCCCGTCGCCGTCGTCGCGGCAAACGTCAACGATCCGAAACTGCCCGCTCAGATTTGGACCCCCATTCGCAAAATCCTCGCCGCTTCCACCGACGAACGCGCCAAAGCGGCGCTCATTATGCTCGAAGGCTCCATTCGATACTCCGAACTGCCCGGCAAGACCTTCGAATGGAAGGGATGCGACGTCAATGGCAAGCCGCTCGACGTCTCCAAAGTCGACGGACGCGTCGTGCTCGTCGAATACTGGGCCTCATGGTGCCAGCCGAGCCCGCTCCTCCATCAGCAGCTCGCAGCGCTCTACAAGACGTATCACGAAGGCGGATTCGAAATCGTCAGCTACAATCTCGATTCGAAAATTGAAGATATGAACGCGTACCTCGCCAAGAACGACGTCTACGGACTCGTCCTCTCCGATCGCGCGACCGTCGACGCCAAGGAAACCTCGCTCGCCGCTTACTACGGGATCTCCGAGATTCCAACGATGATTCTCGTCGGAGGCGACGGGAAAGTCGCCGCCGTCGACATCTCCATCGAGTCCCTCGCCGCAACCCTCGCGAACGTCTTTAAGAAACCCGCCCCGGAACTCCCGGGCGTCCAGACCGAACAAGCCGCGTCGGGCGCGACTTCTGCGACGAACGCGGCCGCGACGACGACCACGAACGCCGCCGCGGCTGGCGCGAGCGCGCGACCGACCTCCGGCGCCGCCGCGCCCGGCGGTCCGACCCGCGCTAATCCCGCGACGCGACAGGGTCAAACGAGCGGCGCCGCGACCCCCGGACGACCGGCGACCGTAAACGCGACCTCAAGCGGCGTCGTCAACTCGGGCGCGCGCGCCGCTACTCGAAGACCGTAACGAACGCGCGCTAACCGCGTTCGCGTTGATTTAACCCCTAAGAATTAACAAACTCCGCGCCCGCGCGCGGATCAGACAAGCGAATTTTCGCTAAATATTACAGCTAGAAGGAGTTCTTTGTGGCCTCTTATCGCTCGATCGTGTTGGTCAAACAGGTGCCCGACACTTCAAACGTTACCGGAAACGCTATGAATGAAAACGGCACGGTCAATCGCGCCGCGCTTCCGGCCATATTTAACCCGGAAGATTTAAGCGCGCTCGAAGCCGCGCTCGAAATTAAGGATCGGTTCGGCGGCGAAGTCGTCGTTATCTCGATGGGACCGCCGAAAGCCGCCGATATCCTCCGCGACTGCCTCTATCGCGGCGCCGATCGCGCTATTCTCATTACCGACCGCCGCGCCGCCGGTAGCGACACGCTCGCGACCAGCTATATTCTCGCGCAAGCGGTCAAGACGGTCGGCGACTTCGACTTCGTCTTCTGCGGCCGTCAGGCGATCGACGGCGACACCGCGCAAACCGGTCCGCAGACCGCCGAAAAGCTCGGCGTTCCGCAAATCGCGTACCTGCTCGAAATCATCGACGTCCAAGGCAAATCCGCGACCCTCAAGCGCTCGCTCGGCAACGGATGGGAAATCGTCCGCACGCAGCTGCCCGCGCTCGTTACCGTCGTCGAAGCCGCCAACGAACCGCGACCGCAAGCGGCGATTAAAATGATGCGCAATAAGCACAAGCGCGTCCCGCTCGAAGTCAAAGAAGGCGAAACCCTCGATCCGAAAGACGCGCTCGAACAGTGGTCCCTCGACGATATTAACGCCGACTTAAACCGTTGCGGATTCGCAGGTTCGCCGACCAAAGTGCACAAGATTAAGTCGATCGTTCTCAAGAAGGAAGGCTTCGTGCAGATCGAGCCGACCGAAGAGGGCGTGCGCAAGCTCGTCGCCGAACTCGTCAACGACAGCGCGCTCGGGTAAACTTCCGCAAACGACCAATACGCATAATAAATTGAGAATATAAGAGTTAGGAAATATTAGAATGAACAGAAAGAATCCCGAAGGCGAAGTTTGGGTCTTCGCCGAACAAGAGGATGGGAAACTTCAAGACGCCGCGCTCGAACTCTGCGGCAAGGCGCGCGAGCTCGCCGATACGCTCGGCGTTAAAGTCGGCGCCGCGCTCCCGGGCTACAACGTCGAAAACCTCGCCGAAACCCTCTTTCAGTACGGCGTCGACAAGGTCTATCTCGTCGACGATCCGAATCTGAAGCGCTTTACCAGCCAGCCGTACGCGTACGTCGTCGAAAAGCTCATTGATAAATACGCGCCTCAGATCGTACTCTACGGCGCTACCTCGCTCGGTCGCGACCTCGCGCCGCGCGTCGCGTCCGCGACTCGATCCGGCATGACCGCAGACTGCACCGATCTACAAATCGGCGACGTCGTCGACGCTAAGACCCAGCAGACCTATAAGAACCTGCTCCATCAGATTCGACCCGCCTTCGGCGGCAATATTATCGCGACGATTATCAACCCGGAACAGTGGCCGCAAATGGCGACCGTACGCGAAGGCGTCTTCCCGCGCCAAGCGCCCGATACGAGCCGAACCGGCGAAATCGTCAACGAAAAGATCGAGATTCCCGCCGAATGCCTCGTCGTCGAAGCGCTCGAACGATTCGTCGAGGAGAAGAAGGTCGATCTCAAAGGCGCGCGCATCGTCGTCGCCGGCGGCGCCGGTATCGGCAGTAAGGAGAACTTCAAGCTCGTCTTCGATCTCGCCAACGCGCTAGGCGGCGCCGTCGGCGCCAGTCGCGCCGCCGTCGACGGAGGATTCATCGATCGCGACTATCAAGTCGGTCAGACCGGAACCTCCGTGCGGCCCGCCCTGTACGTCGCGTGCGGCATTAGCGGCGCGGTCCAGCATCGCGTCGGAATGCAAGAGTCCGCTAAGATCATCGCGAT
>CADCOO010000323.1 GCA_902803085.1 uncultured Planctomycetota bacterium | reverse complement strand
GGCGGCAGGATTGTCGGGAGACGTTTGGCGAGCATCGTCTTACCGGCGCCGGGCGACCCGAACATGAGAAGATTATGCCCGCCGGCGGCGGCGATCATGAGCGCGCGTTTCGCCATCTCCTGCCCGCGCACCTCGGCGAAATCGACGTCGTACCGCGAATAGCGCGCGAACTCTTCGCGGGTGAGGCCGGGCGCAGGCGCGATCTGTTTATGCCCGCTCAGAAATCCGACGGCGTCGTTAAGCGAGCCGATCGGAATCGCGTCGATCCCATGGACGAGCGCCGCCTCGCGCGCGTTCTCAGTCGGAACCAAGACGCCGCGCAACCCCTGCGCTTTAGCGGCGCGCGCCGACGCCAGTATGCCGCGGCACGGTCGCGTGCGTCCGTCGAGCGCAAGTTCGCCGATAATCGCGTACTCGTCCAAATGCTCGAAGACTTCCAGACCGGCGGACGCGATCTGCCCGATGGAGATCGGCAAATCGAAGGACGCCGCCTGCTTCGGCAAGTCGGCGGGCGCGAGATTAACGAGGGTAAATCCGCGTGGAATCCAGTACCCGGAATTCTCCACCGCCAGTCGCACGCGAAAGGCGCTCTCGCGCACGACCGTTTCCGCCAGCCCGACGATCGTCGTCTTTGACTCCGAGTTATTCTTCTCGCCGTCGAGATCGCCTTCGTCCTTAGCGGGCGTGTACGAAACCTCGACGTCGACCGGACGCGCCGTCGCGCCGAGCAAGGAAAAGGTCTTTAACTTCGTGAGCATGATAGGAAACGCGTTAGTCGAAGGCAAGTTACGGGGAAAAAGGAGGACGAAACTACGATTCCAGGGTCGCGTCGGGCGCGGAGGAATCGGAGCTTTCAGAGGACGCTTCGGCGTTCTCAGCGGCGAGCGCTTCGGTCGTAAAGACGCCGTAGTTGCGGAATCGCTGATAGCGCGCTTCGACGAGGTCGTCGATCGGGCGTTTCGTGAGATCGCGCAGTTGCGCGCGCAGGTATTTCTTCATATTGAGCGCCATGAGATGATGGTCGCGATGCGCGCCTCCGAGCGGCTCTTCGATAATATCGTCGATAACGCCGAACCCGAGCAAGTCTTTTGCCGTGAACTTGAGCGCCTCGGCGGCCTTGTCTTTGAACGCGCCGCTTTTCCAGAGAATACCGGCGCACCCTTCGGGGCTAATTACGCTATAGTACGAATGTTCGAGCATAGCGACCCGATCGCCGACGCAGATTCCGATCGCGCCCCCGCTGCCGCCTTCGCCGATAACGACGCAGATAATCGGCGTGCGGAGCGTCGACATTTCGAACATCGACTCGGCGATCGCCTGAGCGACGCCGCGTTCTTCGGACGCGATTCCGGGGTACGCGCCGGGCGTGTCGACGAAGCAGATAATAGGGAGACCGAATTTCGCGGCGAGCCGCATTTTCGCGGAGGCTTTCCGATACCCTTCGGGGTGGGCGCACCCGAAATTGCAGAGTTGTCGTTCTTTAATATCGCGACCTTTCTGATGCCCGACGACCATGACTTTGAACTCGTCGAGCTTAGCCCAGCCGGTACGGATAGCGCGATCGTCGCCGAAGAGCTTATCGCCGTGCAGTTCGACGAATTCATCGAAGACGAGATCGAGGTAGTCGACGGTTTGAGGGCGCGCCGGGTGCCGGGAGGTCTCGACGGTCTGCCATGCGTTGAGATTAGCGTAGACCTTTCGGGTGAGTTCGGCGAGTCCGAGTCGCAGCGTCTGAATCTCTTCTCGAATTTCGGGCGAGTTAGCGCTTTTACGTAGCGCTTCGAGCCGCGCCTCCATCTCAACAATAGGTCGTTCAAAGGAAAGTCGTTGTTCCTGGGATGCCATGGCTATTCGATCCTGCGTCTAGCGACCTGGCGAGGTCGCAATCCAATCCGAGCGCGCCCGCACAACGCAAGCGCGCCCTTTTATTATAAACTATGAACCGCAAATGGCAAGATAAGGGAGAGGATTTCGCGCGGGGGAATTACGAAAACGCAACGCCCAACGCTTGCGATCCCACCAAAGCGTCCCGGAGCCCGGGTTGGCGATTCGCGCTAGCCGCGCGATTGGAGAAAACCCGCTCCCGTTGGTCGCTACGATTATACAAAAGCAATTGCAATTGGCACACGCCCAATAAACGTGAACGACCACCAACGTCCATCGAACCATCCTGCTGCAGAACGCTTGCGATCCGACCGGAACGACGCGAAGCGTCGTGGAGGTGCGCGCAAGCCCCGGCTTCAGCCGGGGCGCCCCGGAGCCCGGGTTGGCGATTCGCGCTAGCCGCGCGGTTGGAGAAAACCCGCTCCCGTTGGTCGCTACGATTTACACGAATGCAATTGCCATTGGGTTCGTCGAATAATCGTGGATAACAAACCCGCAATGTAATCAACCATCCTGCTG
>CADCOO010000322.1 GCA_902803085.1 uncultured Planctomycetota bacterium | reverse complement strand
GCCTAGCGTATTAGAGACGTCGCTGGGTCGCAAGTGGAAGCGTTTCGATTTTTCTTACGGTTTGCAGTCAGGCTCGCCCGGTTCGGTCGTTTTTGTCGTTCGCGGGGATGGTCGCGAGCTTTTCCGTAGCGCCGTCGTTAAGGCTCACGACTTGCATACGGCGTCGGTCGGCGTTTCGAACGTCGACGTTTTACAGTTGGTTACCGAAGACGGCGGCAATGGGAATACGAGCGATCATTCTCTTTGGATTGAGCCGGTTTTGACGCGCTAGCTTCGCTTTACATCCCTTCGCGCCTTCCTCAACGCAACAGCCGCGCTCCTGATTCTTATCGAATAAGACTTAAGAGCGCGGCCGTTTATTAATTTTGTCTTCTGGAGACTATCGCAACATTTAATCGAGGGGTTCGTCCCACGGACGCAGCGAGACGCGTCGGAAGAAGATCTCAGCGCCTTCCGATTGAAGCTGAATCTTCCCGCTCGTCTGCTTTAGTCCGTAAACGCGATTGACGAACTTTCCGTTGACGTAAACTTGCATTTCGTCGCCGACGGCGTACACGACGAGTTCGTTCCACTCGCCCGGTTTGTCGAAATCGGAGACGCCATGGAAGCCTTGAACGTCTTGCCAATTAGGATCGTGTCCGAACCATTGGAAGGAGCCGTCGGCGTTGGCGGTAATTGTAACGGGTTTGCCTTCTTTCGGGCAGAAAACGCGTTTGCCGTCGCGTTCAATAACGTCGCAGGTTCCTGAAATACCGTCTTCTTTATCGCCGGCGATCCAGAAGTCTCCGACTCCGCCTTCGAGAATATTCGCTTCCACCGACTTAAGCCACGCGCCGCCATAACAGCCAAGCTCTCCGAACGCGTGAATCAACACGCCGGAATCGCGCGCCTTTCCCTCGCGCGCGCCGAACGTCTTATCGCCCCACTTGAATTCGACGGTTAGGCGATAATTTGAGTAGCTTTCTTTCGTGGAGAGTCCGCCCCACTTTTCGCCGCTCACGCGCAACACGCCGTCTTGCACGGAAAAGACCCCGCTCGCGTCTTCGCCCGCCGGCTCGCCGCGTACGCAAGCGTCCCAATTCGTAAGATCGACGCCGTTAAAGAGCTTAATTTCATTCGCCGCGTCGTCGACTTTCTTCATAGCGATCGGAATATATGTGTTCTCGAAAAGTTGCTCGTACGTGTATTCACAGTCGACTCGGAAGGTCGAACGAGCGTTGCGCCCCTTCGGAACCCCGTTCGATAGACCCGTTTGGTCGGAAATAAAGACGCGGTTATTCTCCGGCTCGTTCTTCAGAATGAGCATAACGTGTCCGTCGTAGTCGTAATGCATAACGACGGCGTCGCCCGGTTTGAGTTGCGCGTATGCGGCCTTCATAACGTCGAAGCCGTTTTCTTTAACGATCTTGGGGGTAGAGTCGTAGAAATTGAGCTTGTATTTACCGACGGGAACGACCTCTTTGGGACGGTCGGGAATCATTCTTCTTGTTAGTAACGACGGGAAATTCGGATCAACTTGCTTCCATGCGTTAGAGACGGAGGCGGAGCAGTCGGAACCGCAGTAATTATTAAACGCGCTCGGTCCGACGTAATAAACTTTCCCGTCGCGCTCTTCTAGATTAGTCTTGAAAGACGTCAGGTTATTATTGCGGTCAAACTGAGTGTAGGGCAGACCGTAGTAGGTTTCACCCTTTTTGAAAGAGAAATTATGCTCCGGGTTCCAGTATGGGATATCTTCTGTCGGGATCCATTCGACGGTCGCCGCAGCGCGCATATAATCGGTAATTTTAGCGCGTAATTCGGCTTCTTCCGGCGTCATGTCGGCAGCGAAGGACGAGGCGGCGACAAGAATCGTCGCTCCCGCAACGATCGCCGAGGTTATCTTCTTTAACATATCATTCGTTCCTTTGGACAGTATTTAGCGGAAAGTGAATCGCAAATCGGCGTCAAGTTGCGTAGTCGACGCCAATCGAACAACAGATATAATATCGATCGTCGAGATTGGCGTCAAGGAGCGCGCCTAGTTCGACGCAATTTGCGTTTTTAGATTAACCCAATTCAATCGCTCCCGTTCCCAATTACCGCCCGTTCCTCCCAGACAGAGCTCCATGACGCCGCCCCAGCTCCTTTCGCGCGTATTAACTCGCGCGCGCCGCTCGCCGCTCGCGCGGCAATTCGTAAACGGCTTGCTTTGGCTAACGCTTGGCGCTGCGCCTTCTCGCGCGGCGGCGTTGCTCGCGACTGTTCTTGTCGCGCGAATTCTTGGTCGCGAGACGTATGGCGAACTTACTCTTGCGCGCTCGACGGTGAACGCGTTCGTAACGGTTGCGACGTTTGGCATGGGTCGCGCGGCGGCGAAATTCGTCGCGGAACTTCTCGTTACGGATAAAGAACGAGTCGGGCGGATCGTCGGTCTCAATCTTGCGTCGACGCTTATTTCGAGCGGTCTTGTCGCGGTCCTGTTTTTCTTCTTCGCCGACTACCTCTGCACAACGTTGATC
>CADCOO010000321.1 GCA_902803085.1 uncultured Planctomycetota bacterium | reverse complement strand
TCGACGCCGCGAAGGCGCGCGCAGCCAACGCCTACGAGGTCGAAAAGAATGCCAGCCCGGTCTATCGCAAATTCCTCGAACAGGAGAGCGGCGGCTCGAATCCCGACGGGATCTTTGAGTCTGTCGCCGCCGACTTTGCGCGCAATAAGACGCTCGTATGCGAATACATGATCGGCGAGGACCAGAGCTTCCTATTCGCCTACGGACGTTCCTTGGCTAAGCCGAGAATCTTCCGACTTGAGATTAGCGCGGAACAGGCAGAGACGCTCGCGAAATATGAAATTAAAGTCGAACCGGGCGCCTTTACCGGCGAGAAACTCATGACTATCTTCGGTATGAAGGGTGGAGGCGGACTTTTCCATTTAGTTAAAGGTTGTAATTCGAAAGTTACCTACGTATCCAATGTGCTTTGGCAGATTCTCTTTCCAGACGAAACAATTCGCAAGGCAGTTCAGACGAAACGCAAGGGAACTTATACCCTTATCGTCCCAGACGGGGTTCTCTCGCAACTTCCTTTCGAGATGCTCGTCGTTGGTATGCAATCGCACGACGTACGCTATCTCCTAGACGAGGAAACGGTCGTCTTCTATGCGCCCTCGGTAGGCGTCTATCGGCAATTGCTTGCAAAAGATCGTCCTGAGAACGCGGGCGCGACTCTTTCCGTTGGCAATCCCAAATACGCAAAAGAATCTGGACTCAAAACTCTTGCGAGTTCGGAAGAAGAAGTCAATAAGGTTGCAGAGAAGTGCGAAGAATCCGGGCTGGAATGTGAGAAGTTCCTCCAGCAGGACGCGACGGAACTCAACGTTCGCGAGAACATTAGCGGGAAATCCTTCATTCACCTTGCGTGTCACGGGCTAGTGAGTTACGAAGAGGGCGGCATGAATTGTCGGCTCGCGCTGACAAAGGGGCCGGACGGCGACGTAGAAAACGACGGCTTCTTGACCCTCGCTGAACTTTTTACACTCGATCTCAAGGGGTGCGACTGCGCGACGCTGAGCGCGTGCGAGACGAATCGCGGTCAGACGCAGAACGGGGAAGGTTCTTGGACGCTCTGCCGCGGCGCGCTTGCTTCCGGCGCTGCAAACGTAATCGCTTCCGATTGGTCCGTGAGCGACGACTCGACCTCGGAACTGATCGCTGAATTCTTTAGAGCCTTCATTGAGACCGATCACGACTATGCGGTCGCGCTCAAAGAGGCGAAACGAGCGGTTAAAGACGACTATGAGGACTGGAAAGCCCCGTACTACTGGGCGCCCTTCGTTCTTATTGGAACTGCCAAGAGGGAGTCGAGCAATATCATTGCGCCGAGTGAAGAGGACGAATTCGAATTTCACGTTGAAGCGCCTGAAACGCCCGCGAGTGGTCGCGAGCAGAATTGACGTGTGAACTCCCTAAATCGGCGCTCTGCTTGTAATCCTCTCGCTTGGATTGGATTGCAGGCACAGCGCGCGTTTATAACAATCATTCATAAGAAGAGCGATAATGTCAATGACGCGCTCGCACGTTTGCCATCTGACGTCTTTTTTCTCGAGCTACTTCCGTGCGAGACGAGCGCGCGTACAGACGGCGATCGAGACATGGGCTACGCGGCGGAGGGCGTTCTGAACGAGCGTTTCGGCGCGATTCCGTTGAAGGACGCGAAACGCAACCTCAAGAAATCTCCCGATTATAGGAGGCCGTACTTCTGGGCTCCCTTCGTCCTCATTGGTTCGGGACGCTAAGGGCGCTCGTCCCGCGTTCGGAAATTTTTTAAAAGAAACATTGACGTTTGACTCGCGTTTTACCGAATCTTCGCCGCAATTGCGAGAGAAAAAGGAAATAAATCCCGACTTTTTTCCTGAAAAAAAACTTTCAGGCGACTCTGTACTAGCGGCAAAGGGAAAGTCGCCCCGTGCGACCGATCCTCGCCTCGTTGGATTCCCATGACGGCACGGTTGTAAAGAGATTGGAAATGCAAAAGCCCCCCGCGATTCCTGTAATTCAGTTTTTGAACGAAGTCTATCAAGGACGCCAACCCCTTGAGTACTACTTCAAGAATTGGTTTTCGCGTCTTGCGAAGTACCGGAAAGACGACGAAACGCTCCTGTCGAACGAGAAACTCCTCGCGAAGACGGCCGCCGTTGCGACGTCTCTCTATAACGAGCGCGCGAAAGCATGGAAGCGTCAACTTGCGCGCGAGTTAGACGATCAAGACGAATATTTGCTCACGTTCGTCGACGCGTGGTGCTACCACTGGGCGATGCGCGAGGGCTTTCTGCGCCAGCGGGCGGAGAAGAAGAGCAAGCCGCCCAAGAGCGACGACCTGGCGAAACTCGACGAGGAGACCTTGTTGGAACTTGCCGAGGGCCGCACCTTCAACGCTAAAAAGATCAATGGTAAGAACGCGCGCGATTTTACCAAGATTTTTCGTAGCAAGCTAAGTCGTCATGAAGACAATGAAGACTGGAAATGCGATCTTTGGGAGGATCTCGTCTTCGTCGATCTCTGCCGTAATCATCGAGACGCGTTTTATCCGTTATTTATCGACAAGTACGTCGGATATTTCACCAAGTGCTTGTCGAACGAACGTAAGAAGAACGAGAGCTTAATACGATTGAGAGACGATGATTTTCGTATCGCAGTCGACGACGCCTTTATGGCGACGATAGGGCTCGCTCTTAAAGGTTCGAACGGACGGTTAAAGGATGAAGGCGGCGAGAATGAAGACAGAGAGTCGAAACGTCTGAACGGTAAAGGTCTGAACGGAACGTACCGCGGTTTGTGCGGCCTGAAGAACTGGGTTTGGCGCGTTCTTGTGCACGAATGCATTAGCGCCGTGAAGTCCTATCCGAAGGGCGGCGACGGCGATCTCGACCTTCAGCGTTCTCGCGATCTTGACGGTCTTCCTCTTGAGGATCGCGAACTCGTCGAGAAGTACTTGAAGATGTTTCAAGAGACCTTTTCAGCGCTTCCTCTGGCGATTCAGCTGGCGCTTCGCATCCGGTTCGATCACGTCCTCGATCACGAGAAGGGACGTCCAATAACGAACGTCGCGGACTTTTCAGACGACGATCTTTCTGCGACGGCGGAAGTTTCCGGGCTTCTCCGCGGGGAATTGAAGGTCCTCGTTAAAAAGAACAAAACAGCGATCGAGAAACTCGTTTATGGACTTTTTGAAGACGCGCGTCGAGAGGGCTTGGTGAACGAAGGATTGAAGGTCCTATCATATTGGGCTTTGAGAACCGTCGGCGCTAAATCGAGCAAAGACAAGAGCGACGAGAGCAAACAGAGAGAATAAAGAGACGTCTATTTCATGAGAAATGACGATTAGGCGCGCCATAGCGCCTCAAAACGCGCTACGGCGAGGAGGTTTTACAATGACAAACAACAAGCAAGCACGAAACGCAACGCGTGGAAATGCGGACGAGAATACCGGCGGTCGATTGATCGACGACATGGGTTTTCTCGAGAGACTAGAAGCCGGACTCGTAACCGAAGAAGAACGACGCGAGTTCGCCATGGAGCTCATTGCCGACGACGACGCGCGCGCTCGCTACCTGACCATGCACGAAATGGGGCTTTTTGGCGAGAACGTTGAGGACGAATCTGGAGAAGAGTTCGAGACGGAAACCGAGAACCAGGCTGCGTTCGAAATCGAGACGGATACCGAGCTCGAAGCGCCGACTGCAAACGTCAATAAGACCGATAAGGTCGCGCCGACCGCGAAGAATTCGTTTTCGCGCTTCCTTCCGTGGGTAGCGTCCGCCGCCGTTCTCTTGATAGCCGTCGGCGTTTACTTCAATCCGTCCCCGTCGAATCTACCCAAGCCCGACGCTCCGACGACGCCCACGACGTCGAACTTCCAACCCGGCGAGCTTTCCCTTGGCAAATGGTACGCTCTTAATGGCGCTTCGCTCTTGAAGGGATTGGGCGTGCGGAAGATTGACGACGCCGATTTGGAATCGATGACGGACGGCCAGCGCTTTCAATACATAGTCGAAGCGATTACTCCGGACCCGAAAGGCGCGCTTACTAATCCGGAAGCCGCGAGAAAGGCCTACGACGCGTGTTCCGAGGCGGCGAAAGAGAGCGGGGACGGTAAGCTTCTTCTTGGGCTCGTCGAATTTGATTCGAACCGTTACGAGGAGGCTGAGCGGAGCTTCCGAGCGGCGGCGGACGCGTACGAAAAGTCCGGCGACGAACTCATGCGCGAAGAGTCGCGCTTCAATCTTGCGACGACGCTCGTCTCTCAAAGTTTCGATTCGACTGTCGGCGACGAACAGATTCGAGAGGCGAAGAAGCGGGAAGCGAAGTCAATCTACGAATCCCTTTCGCAGTCGTACCGCGCAAAACTCCCTCTGGAGATACAAAAAGAACTCGAAGACGTTGACTCAAGCCTAAAGTGAGACGCAAAGCGATAGTTTATTAACTTTTTTTCACCGCCTGTTACTTGTCGTTTTTCAAGTAGGCGGCACAATCAAAGGGAGATATTTTTGGGCAGCCTTTTTTAAGAAAAACCTTCAGTTTACCACGATAAGGGTGGCAAAGGGCAAGGTTGCTTTGCGGCGACCTTTGCTCTTTGCGTCGTTTAGTTCGTAAAACGCAATACATGCGGAGAGATTGGAAATGCAAGCCCCCACGATTCCAGCAACTCAGTTTTTGCCCGAGGTCGCGCGAGAGCGCAAGCCTCTGACTTATTACCTTGAAAAATGGTTTCCGCGTCTACTGAAGTATTCTCAGAAGAGCGGCGGCGCCGAACTTCCTTTCGACGAACTGCGCCATAAGGTCGTCGATAGCGCTCGAAACGTTTACGTTGAGCGCGCGAGGAAATACGGTTGCGCTTCGACTCGCGCCTTGGACGAACAAGACGAAACGGCGCGCCTTCTCGTGAACGCCTGGAGTTATCACTGGGCGTTGCGCGAGGCCTTTCTTCGACAGTCGGCGGAGCGGAAAGGAACGTCTTGGAATTGTCAAGACGACCCTAACCTTGACGAAACGACGATTAAAGAGCTTAAAAACGGACGCACCTTTAAGGCGCGCGGGAAGGAGGATTATTCCAACCTCGTTCCTCACGAGTTAGGGGACGACCCGCTAGAGGATCTCGTCTTCGTCGACCTTTGTTATGTCGAGCAGAACGTCTTTGCGACGAAGTTTCGCGAACGTTTTGGCGGCTATTTTAGAACGCTCTTTGAGAACAGTTCCCTTCCGCAGGACGCGTTGAGCCCCGAGGAAATGACGTCGTGTATTGACCAAGTCTTTATGCAGACGATTAAACGAACGTTCCTTGGTCTCGCCGCGCTCAGACACTGGTGCGGACGTTGCTTTCTCAACGTATGCAAGCGCGTCGTCGACGACAACAAGCCGATCGCGCCGGTATCCATCGATTCCAAGGGGGATGACGACGAATCCGAAGGACGCGCCTTTGAGCCCTCCGTCGATTTCGATTGCACGGACGAGGATCGCGAGATCGTCGACAAGTACGTCTCGACTTTCCAAGAGGGCTTTTTTAACCTGCCGACGGCGTTGCAATTGGCGCTCGATTTCCGTTTTACCCACGTTTGGAATCAGGGACAGGGGCGTCCGATTACGCGAATCGCCGATCTTTCCGAAGGGGAGCTCGCGGCGGCGGGGAACGTCATGGGCCTCTCCAAAGCCGATATGGGAAAACTCTTCCAACAGAATAAGACGAAGATCGTCAATCTCTTTAATTTCCAGAAGAGGGCGCTAGAAGAGGATCTTAGTCCCCTGGGGTTATTAGCCCTCGTGGGGGCCATTTCGCAAATAGTCGCTTCGAAGGCGAAGCTATCGCAAGTATGAGAGAAAAGAAAAGACGGCTATTTTGATAAGAATAGCGCGTCGACGCGCAGCGTCCCTATAAAATGACGGGCGGCGAGGAGTTTTTAGATATGAGTAATAATAACGAAAACACGAAATTGCGCAACTCCGGTCGAATGATCGACGATCTTGAGTTTCTAGAACGATTGGAGGCGG
>CADCOO010000320.1 GCA_902803085.1 uncultured Planctomycetota bacterium | reverse complement strand
TCGTACTTCGCCGCCATGGCGTTGACGGCAGAAAAGAGCGAAAGGAAATTCTTTTCCGTATCGATATTCTCTTCCCTGTGTGCGGAAAGAAGAATGTATTTGCGTTTTTCTAGCCCGAGACGTTTGTGAATATCGGACGATTTGATCTCTTCAAGATTAGCGCGTAAGACTTCCGCCATTGGACTTCCGGAGACGTAGGTGCGCTCGCGCGGCAAACCGCACTCGGCGAGGTAACGGCGAGCGTGCTCCGAATACGCTATATTGACGTCGGAGATTATGTCGACGATGCGACGATTTGTTTCCTCGGGCAGACATTCGTCCTTACAACGATTGCCCGCTTCCATGTGAAAGATAGGGATATGAAGCCTTTTAGCGCCGATTACGCTCAGACAACTGTTCGTATCGCCCAGGACAAGGACGGCGTCCGGTTGCAACTCGACCATAATGCGGTACGATTTCGCGATGATGTTGCCCATCGTTTCGCCAAGGTCCTGACCGACGGCGTTCATATAAACTTCAGGCGCGTCGAGCTTGAGATCGTGAAAGAAGACTCCATTGAGATTATAATCGTAATTCTGGCCCGTGTGCGCGAGGATAACGTCGAAGTATTTTCGGCATTTCTTAATAACTTCCGCGAGACGAATGATTTCCGGACGCGTGCCGACAATGATTAACAACTTGATTTTGCCGTTGTTTTTAAAGACCGTTTCCATTTCTTCTGCAACCTTATCGTAAGTCGCTGCGTTTACTGCAACGAGCGTAAAATATCGATCGTTCGTCTAACGCCGGTTCGCACGTCGTACGCTGGACTCCAGCCAAGAGCTTTGAGTTTGGCGCCGTCGAGGCGCGCTTTCGTCGCTTTGCTGTAGCCCGCCGCTTCAGCCGCGTCGGGTATTTCAAAGACAACTTCCTTGCCGACGTATTCCGCGATCGTCGTCGCCAAATCCCGCAACGTAATATCGGACGCTTCGTCGGCGATATTATACGCTTCGCCCGCCACGCCGGACAGGAGCGCGTAAAGCAAGCCCGAAACGGCGTCTGAAACGTAGGAATAAGAATAGAATTGCGTTCCCGCCGACTTCAGAACGATATTTTCACGCGCGATCCCCTTCTTAATGAATTGGCTAATCGCTTTGCTGTCAGTCGGCAACATAGTCGGTCCGTAGGATCGCGTCAGACGAGGAATTACGAAGTCGAGACCTTTTTGCGCTCGGTACGCGTGGCAGAGCGCCTCGCCGCAACGTTTGCTCTCCGGATAGCCGGCGCGCATCGTATTGCAATTGATATAACCGCAGTAATTTTCGTCAAAAAGTTCAACGTCGCCGCGATTCTCGCCGTATATTTCATTAGACGACGCAAAGGCAAAACGTTTGGCCGTCTTGGCGCACGCAAACTCCAGGAGATTGCGCAAACCAAGGACGTTTGTCATAACGGTTCCAATCGGATCGGCGGAATACTGCAACGGATGCGTATTGGACGCAAGATGCAATACAAAGTCGGCTCGTTGAATTTCGTTTCCGTCGAAAGGTTCGCTCGCGTCGTACCGCACAAAATGAAGATGCGGCGATTCGACGAACGGCGCAAATCGACGTCGCGCATTGTCTAAGTTGCGCGATAGAACGTAGAGCTCGACGCCAGCGTCGGCGCTCGCGTTCTTTTCCATGAGCGCGTCGACGAGGAAACTACCGACGAGCCCCGTCGCGCCTGAAACGACGACGCTTTTATCCGCGATTTTCTCGATGGGAATCAGTTCGGCGACCCGCGCGACGTCGGCTTGGTAGAGTGGATTGTCATAGAGCGTCATAATCGCCTCGTTGATTATTTTAGCCAGGAGTCTTTCTCGGATCTGAGATACGACTTGAACATTTCCAAATCGTCTTTTGTCGTTAGCTTGATATTCTTATCGGAACCTGCAGCGAAATAGAGCCGCACGCCGAGATCCGCCATCATGGTGTTCGCATACGCGGAACCGTAGATTCCGATCTTCTTTTCATAGGCTTCGCGGTATTTCGAGAGGAGTAGACCGAACTTGTACGCCTGAGGAGTTGAGACGCGGCGCAAAGTTTCGCGCGGAATGTATTTTGTCGTGCTCTCCTCGTCGTCCATTACAAAAATCTGTTCGTTATAGGGCAACGAAGTAACGGCGGCGTCATGTTCCTGGCATTTTAAAATGACGTCGGTGAGAACGCCTTCGTCGACGAGCGGACGGATGCCGTCGTGAATGACGACGACGTCGTTCTCCGCACACTTTCCTTCGAGTCCATAGACTCCGTTGCGAATCGACTCTTGACCTGTTTCGCCGCCAGATACGATCCATTGCAGTTTGTCGATATTAAACTGCCTAGCGTAGGCGCGCAGAACGTCGTGCCATCCGTCGAGACATACGACTTCGATGGCGTCGACCATAGGGTGTTTCTGAAACCCTTCGAGCGTGTAGATGATAACCGGTTTATCGTAGACGTTGATGAATTGTTTTGGGAGATCTTGTCCCATTCTACGACCGGAACCTCCCGCAATGATGACGGCGACGTTCATAGCTTTCTCCTATATTGTGATTGTGACGCGTCGAATCGACTAGCGCGATTTCGATGCGAGTCGCTCTTGAACGTAATCTGTAGTTAATATTTTATCAACGACGCCGTCGACGTCGAGTAAGTTCGTATTGTGACTGGTATAGCTTTCTTCCGCTTCGGTTAGAACCTGTCCTTGGACGAAGAATTTGTCGTAATTCAGATCGCGATTATCCGCAAAGACTCGGAAATAATTCCCCATATCTTCGGCGCGCAACCGTTCCTCGCGCGTCATGAGCGTTTCGTAGAGTTTTTCGCCGTGGCGCGTGCCGATTATTTGCGTGCCGGTATCGCCAAACAGACGCTGAACGCCCTTGGCGAGGTCGCCGATCGTCGAAGCGTCTGCTTTCTGAATAAAGAGGTCGCCGGGATTGGCGTGCTCGAACGCAAACTGCACGAGTTCGACCGCTTCGTCGAGATTCATGAGAAAACGCGTCATTGCGGGATTGGTGATTGTAATCGGGGCGCCTGCGGCGATTTGGTCGATAAAGAGCGGAATGACGGAGCCTCGACTACACATAACGTTGCCATAGCGCGTGCAGCAGATAACGGTTCCTCCGCGTTCGGCGGCAACGCGCGCATTTGCGTAAATAACGCGCTCCATCATCGCCTTGCTAATACCCATTGCGTTGATTGGGTAGGCGGCTTTGTCGGTCGAGAGGCACACGACGCGTTTAACGCCGCAGTCGATTGCCGCATGCAGAACGTTGTCGGTTCCCTCTACGTTTGTTTTGACCGCCTGCATCGGAAAGAACTCGCACGACGGAACCTGCTTGAGCGCCGCCGCGTGAAAAATGAAGTCGACGCCGGGCATGGCGTCGGCGACCGATTGCGGATCGCGAACGTCGCCGACGTAGAACTTGACTTTTTTCGCGGCGTCAGGATTTTTCGCCTGCAATTCGTGCCGCATATCGTCCTGTTTCTTCTCGTCTCGGGAAAAAATGCGGATCTGCGCGAGATCTGAGTTTAGAAACCTCCGAAGAACCGTGTTTCCAAAAGAACCGGTTCCGCCCGTGATCATAAGCGTTGCGCCATTGAACGCGCTCATTGTTAATTCTCCTGTTTTAAATTGCCTTTACGACGATCCTCCGAAGTGTGCCAGTCGTTAGGACGCTTGCGGAAGGCGAACGCCAACCTTTGCGGCGATTTGGGCAACAGCCGTTTTTTCTGATGTGTTGAACCCGTAAAACCACAAAATAGCGGCGTAAACCACGCAAAACGCGATCGCCTTGACTATAAATACCCACCATCTGCCGCTGGCGTTCCACATGACAAGGGGGAGATTAATCAGAAGCGCCCCGAGGATGGCGACCCATATCTTGGAAACAACGTCGCGGAAGATCTTAAAAACGTTTAGCCCGATTCGTTTCTGATAGTAGATATTGATCAAAACGACGTGCCCTATAATGAATGAAATCCCCGTCGCTAAAGGCGCGCCGATAACGCCGATCCGCCTGATCAAGAAGATCGTGAGCGATATATTTACAACGGTGATTAAGACCAGAATGAGCGAACGGAACAGGCGCTTATTTAGTGCGTTCAAGAGCGGCACGCAGGCGTTTTGCATGAGCGGAATCATATTGGGTAGCATGATGATCAAGGTATACAGCCATGCCTTTTTCATATGCGGATCATGCATCCAGCACATAATAAAATCCTGACCTAGCAGAAGGAAGCCCGCGCAGAATCCGCCCGCTAAAACGAATCGGAAGCGTCCAGGTCGCGCCACAAAGTCCGTCATTTCCGCTGGCGTCGCGCCGCGGACGACCATGCGCGTCGCTTGAGTTTGGAATACCCCCGAGATTATTACCGGCAACGTATTGAACATGGTAATAAAGACTGCGGCGATCGAATAGAC
>CADCOO010000319.1 GCA_902803085.1 uncultured Planctomycetota bacterium | reverse complement strand
ATGACGGAGGAAGAGTTCGCTTCGATAAGAAGTTGCAAAATGAGATTATTTTCGCGCCTAACGACGCTGGAACCAGCGCGGCGCCTGGCGAAGGATCGCCTCCTCGCTCCCGACAACCCCGGCGCGGGAGCGGAGGACAAGGAAGCTGGGGACGACTTTGAGGCGCTTCGCGCGTCGATTAGAACAATAGGCGCTCTGGTTAAAGAGCTCGGCAAGCTTCCGAAGAATTCGTTGGAACGGCGCCGGCTCGAGGACGAAATCGGCATGACGGCTTGTCAGTTGCAAGAGCTCTTCGTGCTACTGACGACCGAATGGAGCGAATGGGAACTGGCGCGTCAGTTGTGCGCGGAACACAATTTGGGACTCGTTCACTGGGTGGCGCGAAAATACGGGAAGGGCGTTAAGGAAAAAGGGTACGAACAGCAGGACGTGATCAATAGCGGCGTATCCGGTCTCATGACCGCGATCGATCGGTTCAATCCGACCGCGAAGACGTCCTTCTCAACCTACGCGACGCACTGGATCCGTCAACGCGTCCAACTATACCTGGAAGACGCGAACTTCATTCGCCTACCGGCGATGAAGAGACGGATACTCAATCAGAAGGCGGCTCGTGAAAACGAGCTTTTTATGACGACGGGGCGTCGCGCGACGGTGGAGGATTTCCTCGACTATTGTAGCCAAGAGGACGCAAACGACAGCGAAAGTACGAAAGAGGTGAAGAATCGCCTCGCGAAGAGCGCGGTGGCGCGCGACGGATTCCTTAGCGCGTTGCGGACGCAATTCTCGCCGGACAGCCTCGACGCGCGAGGCTCGAGATCATGCGAGGACGGCGAAGACGAGGAAACGTCTGGGGCGAGTTCGGAGCCCGACGCCACCGTTTGCGATCCGTCAGAACTTGCTTCGAAAGCGGAGGACGCCGACTTCCTCCTTAAAGCGCTTTTGAAGCTGAACGAGAAATCGCGCCTTATCGTGATTTTGAAATACGGCAGTTCGTATTCGCTCGAAGCGCTTCATTTAACGGCGTTTATCGACGATCTTTGCAGCCAGAACAAGAAGACGACCAAGCTGTTGCAGGATTTGTTCGGAAAGAACGAACCGTTTTCCTTCGACGCGGTCGGGCGTCTTTTCGGCGTAACGCGGCAACGCGCCAACCAACTCATGGTTGAAGCGCTGAGCAAGATGAAATCTAATCTTCCCAGCGGCATGACAATCTAGCGCGTATTACTCGTTCGCGCTTTCCAACGGGCGGAGGACGATCGACCGTCCTTCGTCCTGTTCCAGGCCTTTTAGATCGAGCGCGTCGGCGTTCCGGAACGATTTAAAAAATTTTTTCAGAATCACGGAAACTATAGTTTGTCCGCGGCGTCAAAAGGGAATATACAGGCGGGAGATTCTTTTGACGGCTCTAAGGGCCTCAAACGAACGATTCTTTCTGACGTAGCGCGTTTCTGTCCTCACTTTTTACAAGGCTGGGGACGTCTGTGTTTGACGGCGCTTCGTCCAAGCTACCGAACGACTTTTTGATCGACCTTGACGTAATTCAGAGTCGGCAAGTCGAAAAGTTGTCGAAATCGGGAACTTTCGTTTGTTCAGTAGCGTCATAAGGGACATAACAGACGAGAGGCTGTTTGTCGACTCGAAAGAGTCTTGGACAATCGAATTTTCGCTTAGCGTTTTCTGTTCGTTTCCGTATTTCAAAACGCGGGACGGACGCGCACGAGCTTCCTTTGTCCAACCTTCCGAATATTTTTAGACTGCTTTTGCAACGTGCAAAGGCGATTGTTGACGGGTGGTCGTATGTTATAGCGTTAAGCGTGTCGACGGAGTCATGAGGACGAAACGGAGGCGTTTTCGTCGGCTCGAATCGAGATTTGACGAGCGATTTTTTTGATTGGTTTTGCGCCGCATGGACGGCGACAAATTTCTTCCTTATAGGACGTTATGAAAACCGCGCTCAACGGCTTTTCGGCCTCGTTCGGGCGCGTTGACGCACGCTACAACGCTATTGCCGTGAGGCGAATTGAAAGGGCTCGACACGAGTCAGGGGTCTCGTCCTACTTAGTGAGAACATACTGTTGGTTTTCGATTATAGATATAGAGTCAACT
>CADCOO010000318.1 GCA_902803085.1 uncultured Planctomycetota bacterium | reverse complement strand
CGAACGCGGCTCGGGACGATCTTAACGCCGCAGCGTTCGCACGTCATGTCCTTGTATTTCTGACCGCGATATTTACCGCAGGTGCATTCGTAATCGCGTTCCGGACCGAAGATCTTCTCGCAGAAGAGTCCTTCTTTTTCCGGCTTATAGGAACGATAGTTGATCGTTTCGGCTTTTTTGACTTCGCCGTTCGATTGTTCGCGAATCTTTTTCGGATCCGCCAAGCTAATCTTAACCGCGTTAAAATTGTTTACCTTTTCGTAACCGCCGTCGACGTTAGTAGCCACTGGTCGTCCTCGTTTCGAATAAAGTGAATTGGCGCGTCAACTTGCGCTGACAAACGCCCTCTTGGTGTTTTGACGAATGGTCGACGCGCTATGCGAACGCGGCGTAATATGAGATCGCCGCGTTAAACGCGTCGCGCCGGAGGATGCGAGCGCCGGATCTTCGCGATCAAACGCTCGCTGGGACGCTCTTATCTGCCGAACGTTTTGGTAAAGTCCGTGTTCGCTCGACTGCGTTTGTTCTTGTCGTTCGAGACAAGCTCCATATTGAGCGCGAGACCGCGAATCTCGTTCACGAGAACGTCGAAGCTCGCCGGCATGCCAGCCTCGAGCGTGTTCTCGCCGTTCACCATGGAGTTGTAAATCTTCGAACGTCCTTCCACGTCGTCGCTCTTCACCGTTAGGAGTTCCTGGAGCGTGTACGCCGCGCCGTAAGCCTGCAGCGCCCAAACTTCCATTTCCCCGTAACGCTGACCGCCAGATCGCGCCTTGCCGCCCAAAGGCTGCTGCGTAATCAAGGAGTACGGACCCGTGCTACGCGCGTGGATCTTGTCGTCCACCAAGTGGTGCAATTTCAACATATAAATATAACCGACCGTCGTCTCTTGGGCGAAAGGCTCGCCCGTGCGGCCGTCGTAAAGCTGGACCTTGCCGTTGCGCGGAAGACCCGCCTTTTCAAGTTCTTCGTTAATGATCTCTTCGGTCGCGCCGTCGAAAACAGGCGTAATCGCGCGATAGCCCTGCTTCGCCGCAGCCCAGCCCAAGTGCGTCTCCAAGATCTGACCGACGTTCATACGAGAAGGCACGCCCAGAGGATTCAACATGATCTGGATCGGCGTTCCGTCTTCCAGGAACGGCATGTCTTCTTTAGGAAGGATCTTGGCGATAACGCCCTTGTTACCGTGGCGGCCCGCCATCTTATCGCCGACCGAAATCGTGCGCTTCGTCGCAATATAGACTTTGACCATTTCGAGCACGCCGCGCTTGAGCTCGTCGCCCTTGCGCATCGAGTTGAACTCGCGGTCGCGTTGATCGATCGCGTCTTCAACTTCGACCCGGCGCTTCTCATAAATCGCCAAGCACTCTTTGTACTCTTTCGAGTTCTTCTCAACGTTGTTCCAAACGCACATGCGCGGGAACGAGAAGACGCGCGCGTTCTCCACGACCTTGTCGACGCTCTGCGACTGGAAGATCGGCTCGCCTTTGTCGTTGACCATTTCGAAATTCTCGCCGAAGACCTGTTCCATCTCCGAGATCATCGCGCCGAACTTCTGCGCGATCTCCTTGTTGCCGAGCTGTTCGATACGGCTCAACTCGCCGTTGAAGCTTTCGCGTTCGTCGTCCGAGAGACTCGTGCGACTGCGGAAGTGGTACGTGCCGATTACGACCCCTTCGACTCCGGACGGGACCTTCAGCGACTCGTCCTTAACGTCGTCCCCTTGACGACCAAAGATCGCGTGAAGGAGTTTCTCTTCAGGCGTTAGTTCCGTCTTGTTCTTCGGCGCCGTCTTGCCGACCAGAACGTCGCCGCGCTGCACGTACGTGCCGACACGAACGATTCCGTTCTCGTCAAGATTGCGCGTCTGACGCTCGCTAACGTTCGGAATATCGCGCGTAAACTGCTCGCGACCGAGCTTGACTTCGCGAATCTCAGCTTCGTACGTCTCGATGTGAATCGACGTGTACGTGTCGTTCTGAACAAGCTCTTCGCTCAAAATGACCGCGTCTTCGTAATTGTAGCCGTCCCAGACCATGAACGCGACCAGCACGTTGCGACCAAGCGCCAAAACGCCGTTGTCCGTGCACGCCCCGTCCGCGATGACGTCGCCAGCTTTCACTTCTTGACCGAGCTTAACGATCGGGCGCTGGTTCTCGCACGTGCAACCGTTCAAGCCCGCAAACTTGCGAAGACGATACTCGTCCGTGTGGTTGATTACGATCCGCAACGCGTCGACGTACGTTACCACGCCGTCCGCCTTCGCGCGAACGAGCAAGCTGGAATTGAGCGCCACCGCGCGTTCAAGTCCCGTTCCAACGATCGGCGCTTCCGACATGAGAAGCGGAACCGCCTGCCGCTGCATGTTCGAACCCATGAGCGCGCGGTTCGCGTCGTCGTGCTCGAGGAACGGAATCAGACCGGCGGAAACGCCGATCATTTGGTTCGGCGCGAAGTCGACGTACTGGACGTCCTTTACCGGAACGTGAACGTACTCGCCGTCTTTACGCACGAGAACCATCTGCGTTTGAGGGTCGGGCAGAACGTGTCCGAGCGGCTCTTTCTTCGTGGGCTTGGAGCGACTAACGTCGCCTGGTACGAACGTCTTGCCGAGCTCTTCGTCGGCGCGCATCCAAATGACGTCCTCGGTAATAACGCCGTCGACAACCTTGTGATAGGGCGCGGTCAGGAAACCGAACTCGTCGACGCGCGCGTACAAGGAGAGGTAGGAAATAAGACCGATGTTCTGACCTTCCGGGGTCTCGATCGGGCAAATACGTCCGTAGTGGGAGGGGTGAACGTCGCGGATTTCAAAACCGGCTCGTTTACGGCTAACGCCGCCCGGTCCCAGCGTCGACAGACGACGCTCGTGCGTCAACATGGAGAGCGGATTCGTCTGGTCGACGACCTGCGACAATTCGCAACGCCCAAAGAAGAAGTCGATCGCGGACGATATGTTCTTCTGATTGATCAGCGTGCGCGGCGAACTCGCGGACTCGCGTCCCGGATCGTGCAAACGATCCTGAATGTGGCGGCGGAGCTTAATGAAGCCCTTGCGCAACTCTTCGCACGCCAATTCGTCGATCGTGCGAATGCGGCGGTTCGCGAGGTGGTCGATATCGTCCGGCATCGCCTTCTGCGCGCCGTCGCGAGGCGAAATGTAATCCGAGTCGGTCCAAAGCGCGTTCAGATACTTGACGATCGCAACGACGTCGGTCGCCGTCAGCGGGGTAAGATTGAGATCCGTGTCGAGCCCGAGCTTACGATTGAGGCGGAACCGCCCGACGGCCCCGATGCGATAGCGCGCCGGGTCGGTAAAGCGCTCGTTAAAGAGTTCGCGCGCCTTGTCGATTTGCGCGGGGTTGCCCGGACGAAGCTTGCGGTAAATGTACATGAGCGCCTGCTCGTGCGACGTCGTTTTGTCCTCTTCGAAGCAGTTGAGCAGGAGCTTATTGCGCGGATCGTCGACGACGAAAACGCGTTTGATTCCTGAATCGCAGATCTCGTCCGCTACCGTCTTGTTAATAACGGCGCCCGCATGGATAATCTCCGCGTCCGGATTCCCGGAGTCGGAAGGATAGACCAGCGTGTCGACGGAAACCTTGCCGACGATTTTCGCAGACGCGTTCTTGCCCTTGAGCTCGACCTTCTCCACATTGAAGAATTGCCCGAAAAGTTGCTCGTTAGTGCTCAAATCGGGACTCATAGCGCGCAAGAAGGTCATAACGGGCATCTTGCCGTGTTTATCGATCGTTGCCTGAATCGCTTCCTTTTTGGTAACGTCGAGCTTGACCCAGCTTCCTCGATCCGGGGAAATGGTGCATCCGTAATTCTGCTCGCCGTGATCGGAGGAGGCGTGGAAATCGACGCCCGGGCTCCTGTGCAACTGATTGACGACGACGCGTTCCGCGCCGTTGATAATGAGTTCGCCGCCGCCGAGCATGATCGGCAGAACGCCGAGATAGACGTCTTCCTCAATGGCGGAGTCTTTGGTAACGAGTCGGAACCGCACGCGCCACGGTCGTCCGTAGGTAAGGCGCAGCTGTCGACATTCGTCAGGACTATATTGCGGCTTTTCAAGCTCATATCCGAGATATTCGAGTCGTACGGGATTGTCGCCGCTCCTCTCCTCGATAGGAAAAGATTCGCGAAGCAGAGCTTCTAGTCCCACATTTTGACGCTCGTTTGGAAGAACTTCGGCTTGAAGAAATTTTTCGTAGCTACGAGTTTGAAGAAAGGTTAGATCAGTCGCGTCGGTCATGACTGTGGCGCCATTGCCAAAAACGCGCGTTTCCGTGAGTTCTAACTTCCGTTTCGTTGTAACCGCCATTCAGAATACTCCCCTTGGTCAGGTTTAGAACAAATACAGGCTCTACACAGAAAGCCGAAATTTCATTTTATTCATTCTTTGGAAAAGATCAAGGGACGAAACGCCCGATTCGCCAGAAAAAGTTGCTATTTTCACTTTTTTCTTAAGTTTTATGCTAAAAACGCCGCTTGGCGGCGCGATATGGAGGCAAAAAACGCAAAAAAATAAATTTTCAAAAAACAGCCGAAAAGAGGATTTTTTCATGAAAAAACCAAGTTTTAGAGCCATTAAATCCGATACAATCGACATAGATTAACAAGAATTCCTCGCCTTTGAACATAATTAGACCGTCAAGACGTTAATATGGGTAAATTTTATCAATTATATCAACGCGCAATGTGAGAAAATTTAAAAAATCTGACGAAGAATAGCGGCGTCAGAAAGAGACCGGAATGCGAGAGGAACATGGAGACTATTGCAGAAAGTCAATCTCAACGGCGTCGCCCCCGACGCGCGCGTCATAAGCTACGCGATTTCTGGCTTCGTACGCTTCTGAAACAGAAAACGAGGATCGCGCCGAAACGCGATCCTCGCGGGAAATATTACCTAGGGCGAGTCGCCCTTAGAATTCAAATTAGAAGCGTCTCAAATCGAGAACGCGCAGATCTTACTTAAGGGAGACCTTCGCGCCGGCGTCTTCGAGTTCCTTCTTGAGCTTTTCAGCTTCGTCTTTGGGAAGAGCGGTCTTGATCGCCTTGGGCGCGCCTTCGACGGCCGCTTTCGCGTCGCCGAGGGACATGCCGGTCGCCGTGCGGACGACCTTGATGACGTTGATCTTGTTCGCGCCGAAGTCTTCGAGAACGACGTCGAATTCCGTCTTCTCTTCAGCAGCGGGAGCAGCGTCGCCGCCAGCGGCGGGACCAGCAACCATAACGGCTCCGCCAGCGGCGGGCTCGATGCCGTATTCTTCCTTGAGGTAATCGCTGAGTTCTTTAGCTTCTTTCAGGGTGAGGTTGACGATCTTGTCGCCAAGTTCCTTGGTAACGTCGGAGAAAACGCGTTCGTCGGACATTATATTTTCCTTTCAAGGTAGTTGCGAGTATCTTCCACAACTCAGCGCAATAACCGAATTAGCGCGTCGTGGTCGTCGATCGCTCGCAAATTTCATTTGGGAGTCGCGCGCAACGGCGCGACGTTGATTATCAAATTAGGCGCGTTCGACGTTCAGACTAAGAGCCTCGAACGCGCGTATTTTCCTCTGCGAAATGACGGACTACTCGGCGGAATCGTCGCCCTCGCCGTCCTTGTCCCACTTCTGCTTGATTTGGCTCGCGAGATTCGCGCCGCCGGCGAGAAGTTGGGAGGAAAGCTTCGAACCAACGCCCGTGATTTGCCCAAGAAGAATCGCGATTTGCTCTTCGCGACTCGGCCACTTGCTGATTTCGACTGCTTGTTCCGCGCCGAAGGCTTCTCCGTCGAGAACGCCGCCGACGAGCGTGAACTTCTGGAATTGCTTTTCTTTTGTGAGTTTTACGACCTCTTTGGCGAGCGCGACAATATCGGTCGAGCCCCAGCAGAGAGCGACGGAACCGGAAACGCCGTCGAAGGCGGGTCCCAAGCCCGTGCCTTGGAACGCGCGCGCCGCAAGGCTATTTTTAACGACCATGACGTGAACGTCTTTCTCGGCCAAGAGCGAGCGAAGACGATTGCTGTCGTTGACTTCCATACCGATCAGATTAACGAGGAGCGCGTTCTCGACGCCTTCCAAACGTTTCTTCAGATCCTCGGAGATTAGATTCTTAACAAACTTGCTCATTGTACTTGCATTCGGTTAAAGGCGGTTAATGGTGAATTCGACCGATCTGCGGATCACTGCGTTACAACGCGGATACCGGGACTCATCGTCGCGGAGATCGCGATCGACTTAACGTAAACGCCCTTAACGGACGCCGGCTTCAAAGAAACGACATAGTTGATGAACGCTTGAATGTTCTCAACGAGTTTGTCGGCGTCGAAGCTCAATTTTCCGACGACGCCGTGAACGATTCCGCCCTTATCGTTGCGGAATTCGACCTTACCTGCCTTGTACTCTTTAACCGTTTTTTCAACGTCCATCGTCACCGTGCCGGCCTTAGGACTCGGCATGAGGCCGCGAGGACCGAGGACGCGACCGAGCGAACCGACTACGCCCATCATGTCGGGCGTTGCGATGCAGACGTCGAATTCGAACCAGCCGTCTTTGATCTTTTGAGCGAGCTCGGGACCGCCGACGTAATCGGCGCCCGCCGCAGTCGCTTCGTCAACTTTCGCGTTCTTCGCGAAGACGAGGACGCGGAGCGTCTTGCCGATGCCGTTCGGCAGGACGACGGAGCCGCGGACGATCTGATCCGATTGTTTCGGGTCGACGCCGAGGCGCATTGAAATTTCGACCGACTGGTCGAATTTCGTCGTGTTAAATTGCTTGAGCAACTCCACGGCTTCGTTCAAAGCCATCGGAGCTTTGGTCTGCGGAAGCTTGGCTTCCATAGCTTTCATGCGCTTAGAAACTTTACCCATTGTTCTCTACTTTATTCTTTTGCTCTCTTGAATCGCCGCGTTCAACTCGCGCAAGCTACGCGCGCGCCGTCGCGCGACAATCGGCGAAAATTCGCCTACACTACGTGCGACGGTTTTAGTCGACGACGTCGACTCCCATACTGCGCGCCGTACCCGCCAAAATGCGGACCGACTGCTCGACTTCGCGCGCGTTGAGATCCTTTTCCTTCGCCTTGCCGATCTCTTCCAATTGGGCGACGGTAATCGTTCCGACCTTTTCCTTCGGAACGTGGGTCGAACCCTTCGTGATCCCGATCGCCTTCTTAATGAGGTCGACCGAGTGCGGGCTCTTCGTTTCTAGATCGAAAGACCGGTCGCTGTAAACGCGTACAACGACTGGAATGCGCATGTCCATGAACTGCTTCGTGCGGTCGTTAAATTCCTTAACAAACTGCCCGAGGTTAAGACCATACTTACCGAGCGCGGTGCCGACAGGGGGTGCTGCGGTCGCCTTGCCGCCGGTGGCATGGAATCTT
>CADCOO010000317.1 GCA_902803085.1 uncultured Planctomycetota bacterium | reverse complement strand
ATTCGCCCGTTCTCGTCGCGCGGCAGGCGAGCGTCGAAGAGCCGGCCGCAGTCGCCGAGACTCGAGAAAACGGCGCTACTCAGGACGCGCGGGAGGTTAATCGTCGCTTTAAGAAGCCCAGGAACGCGGGCAAAGGACCCGAGGGACGAAATGAAGAACGCGGCGGAGCTCCAATCGCGAAACATTTGAATTTCAGCGGCGAGGTTCCGGCTTAACTCGCGCGAATCGTCGAGATCGCGCGCGCGGCGCGTCGAAAAGCAGTAGCTTAGCGCGTTGCACGCCGTCGCGTCGGCGTCTTCCGGTCGACGTAAATTGAAGGGAAGCGTTATGCGATAGAGCGCGCGCTTCGCGCCGTAGAATCGATTCAGACGCGTAAAAAAAACCGCCAGCCAGAACGAGAGGAACGTTTCGTCTCGTTCTTTACAGCGTTTACGAAGCGCGCTCGCCGTCTCCGGATCGAGAACGCGAAAAGCGACGCGCTGCTCGCCCGGTTTGTCTGAAAAACGTCTTCGCACGCCGTCGAACCGCGCCTGCGTAAAGTCGCCCACAAGCGCTTTGGGACGCTGGATCAGCCACTGCGCGGAGTAGTAAACGCTCGACGCAAGGTTGTGGAACGCTGAAAACTGCTTGGGCGGAGGCGGAAAGACGAACTTATCGCGTCGGCTCAAATAATCGAGATTACGTTGCGCGCAAGGCGCGGCGTTCCCTTCGATTAAGCGACGCGTTTCGAGGAACCAGTCGCTCAGAAAGGCGATAAACCCGCCGCCGTCGCAGGTCGCGTGATGCGTGAAGATACGAATGAAAACCGCGTCGTCCCGCGTCGTCGCAAAAATTTTGAGCCCAGGCTCGCGGTCGAGTTCGATTTTTTGAATTGGCGCGGAGTCGAGCGCATCTTCCGACTCGAACCACGTAATCGTCGGCTTTAAGCAAGGGGTCCAGTAAAACCGTCCTCGTTCTTGAACGACGTTCGCGGCAAGCAGCGGATGGAGGTCGAGCGCGCGATCGAGCGCCGTCTGCCAGACGTCGCGCGCGCAGGCGCCGCGCCAGACGAGCTTCGTCGTAAAGAGCGCGGGAAACTCGTCGACGTTGTCGTAGAAATGATAGAGTTCAAACGGAGTCAGTTGAAGAGGGAAAAGCTCGGTTTTGAAAGCGCGTTCTTCGGTCATGACAATTCCTTATCGTACGGCGACGACGACGGCGCGGCGCTGGTCGCGGTCAACGACGAACGCCGGAAGTTCGACGCCTTCGACGCGGACTCGGTAGCGTCCGTCGCCGTCCGGCTCGACTTCGATCAAATTCGGCTTAAAGGGAAGCTCGCGCGAGACCGCCTTGTACGCCGCCTCTTTCGCCGCCCAGACGACGTCTTGCTCGTCCGTCGCCCACACGTCGGGCTCGTTAAGCGCCGCGCGCTCGGATTCCGTAAAGAAGAGATCGAGCATATTGCGCCTCACGGAGCCAAACTCAACGACGTCGCACCCGAGCGCGTCGTCGGAACTGAGCGGATACGCGGCGACGGCGGCGGTTGCGATATGAGAAATTGAACCGCGGCTGGCGTCGTCGCACAATTTCGGCGCCACCCCGCGATTGCGATCGTCGCGCGATCCGATTTCGAGCGCCGCGTAGTCGTCGCGCCGGAACGCGTCCTCAAGCGCAATCGTTTCCGCCTCGCGCGAGTTTTTAACGGCTAAAATAGCGGTTTTAAGCGCAATGCGTCCCGCGCGGAATTGGCGGCGCGCGCTCGGTAGCGAAATCGACTCGTCGCGAAGGAGCTCGCTCGGCGCCAAGTACCGCGAAGGTTCGACGGCGGCGAGCGACGTCGTTTCGTCGGCTGAAAGCGTTGCAAGTAGGAAACGGTCGAAATATCGCGTCTGCATAATGAAACTCCGTCGGTTATTTCTTGTAAAATCGATCGCTTAGTCGCACGTCGAGGACGACGAGCGCCGCTAGTAATATAATGAGCGCAACGTACGGTTCGGAACGGCCGGCGCGACGCGCCTTGTCGAGTTCCGACGTCGCCGCGTGAAGTTCGAGCGTCTTATACGGCGTCTCGCGCCACAAACGACGCCATTCTTCGTCGGAATAGCGCGCCAGTTCAAACTCTTCCGCGCGAGATGCGACGGCAAACGCCGCGTTTATCGCTTCCCCGCGCGCGTTCGGGCGCGTGCGCGCGCGATAGACGCCGGGCGTCGTCGCGCCGGGAAAGCGTATTTGACGGCGTTCGACGTCGGTCGGCGTCGCGATCTCTTCGCCGTCGGGAGTCGTAATCGTAGCGACGGCGGGGAAATCTTTAATCGGGGCGCGCACGGCGACGCGTTCGCCCGGCTCGTAATTTAAAATGGACGCGGATCCGGACGCGACTCTCCGTGCGATTCCGTCGACGAGAAGCAAAAAGATCCACGGCGCGTCTCCGGAAACGAGCGCGTTCCAGGAGCGATCGGCGCCCAAATCGGAAATGGGAGTCGTCGTCGTCGCAACGACGCCAAGTCCCAAAAGATTCTCCAGGACAGCGGGGTCGCCCGTTTGGTTGTTTTCCGTCCGCAGGTACGGCGCGACGACGGTCGCCGACTCGGCAAGCTCGTCGAGTCGCCAGTACTGATAGACGGGCGCGGCGTCCCATGGTATCTCGTCGCGCGCAAAGGGTCGGAAGGGCGCGAGAATCGGGGCGTCGTAATTCTGCGGCGCCAGTTGCGTCGACGCGCGAACGCGCTCAACCGGCTTGGCGCCGAGCAGCCGAACGACGTCGGCGCTCTGAAACGCGGTCAGATTCGTCTGGACCGCGGCGCCGAGAAATACGGCGAGTCCCCCTCCGGCTTCGACGTACGCCGTTAGTTTAGCAATCGTCGCGTCGTCGAGCGGCGGCGGATCGAGCAGCATAACGGCGCGATAGGCCTGCAGATCGCGCGGCGCTAGCGAAAAGAGCGAACGCGGAGTTTGATCGTCGGCGGCGCCGTAAGGCAAGGTTTCCAGTTCAAAGGGCGCGCGTCCAAGTCGGCGTTCGTCGTCCGGCGCGAGCGCCTGCGTAAGAAAGAGCGCGCGCTCGTCGACAGGTTCCGGCGCGACAACGAGCGTTTTCCAATCGTCGGTCGTTTCGACGACAAACGGGCGCGCGTTGTCGAGTTCCAACGCGTCGGCGCCGAGTATCCGCGCTAGACCAACGGTCGTTCCGACGGGCAGGTTCGCAAGATAAAAGACGGCGCTCTGGCGACTGCGCCCCGACGAAAACGTCAGCGTTTGCGTCTCGCGCCGATACGCGTTTTTGTCGTTATTGGCGAGCGCGGCGACGTCCGTTTTTTCAGGAAGCGCGTCGAAATTGAAAAGTAGAATTTCGAGCGCGAGCTCCGCGTCGACGTCGGCGACGCGTTCGACGTCGACGTCGACGCGCAACGAACTCCTTGAGGAAAGCGTTTCCGCCGAGAGCGCGAGGTCCGTTATCGTCGCGTTCCGGTAGGCGGAATCTCCCAAATCGACAAAATAAAGCGTCGGTTTTACTTCGGCGCCGTCGTACGCGCGCTGAAATCGCGACGTCTCGCGTTCGTTCCACGATTCGCGCGTCGCGTCGGATAAAATGTAGATTTCGCGCGCGCTCGCCTCCGATTTTTCCGACAGCGCGAGCGCCGCGCGCGACGAATCGGCAGCCGACCGACCGCCGTGCGTGATCGTCAGTTTCTCCAAACGCGTCTTCGCCGCGACGCGATCCGTTTGAAACGCGTCTTCGAGCGCGTCCCCCGAAAGAATCGCAATTTGCGCGTCCTTCGGCAACTGCTCTACGATCGCGCGCGCCGTCGCGACGGCGGAATCGAAAAGCGACGCGTTGTTCCTCACGCGCGCCATTCGCGGCGACGAATCGACGACCACGATCGCCGCAAGCGTTCCGGCCTCCGATTCGCGCGACACGCCCGACGACGAGCGCGGCGCTATAATCGGGCGCGCGAGCGCGAGTCCAAGCGCGACGACGAGCGCTATCCTCACGGCAAGTTGCAGGAGACGCTTGAGCGTTACGCGTCGTCGCGTCGACGCGTACGTCGCTTGAGTAAAGCGAAGCGCGGGAAAGACGATCTTTTTCGGCTTACCCTTCGAGAGCAAGTGAATCGCGATCGGAATGATCGTCGCGATTAGCCCGGCGATAAAGAGCGAGGTTGTGGTAAAAATCATGCGAGGCGAAAGCGCGCAAACGAGGGATTACGGACGATACAAATCTTGGAACGCGTTATAAAGATACTCCTGCAGAGCGGGAATCGTGTGAAACCCGCCCTTCTTAACGCGGTAGTAAACGTTGTCGCCGAAAACGCCGTCCTCGGATTTCTGCATGATCTGCATCATAGGATCGAGATTCGGAAGCGCTATGTCGCGATCGCCGGTAATCGCGTAGACGATAAAATCGTCCTTGCCATACCCTTGTTTTTTAACGGCGTCGACAAGCGCGGCGACGGTTTCGTTCGTCGCGTCTTTGCCGCCCATCGGCTTAACCTGCCACGCGTCGCCGCTAATCGGCATGAACGTTGCAAAATACCTCAGGTCTTCGCAAAGGACGTTCCACGTCGTAACGGCGCCCATTGAGAAGCCGCCGAACGCCCGATGATCGCGCGAGTTCTTCAAGCCCTCTTCGTCGGTCGTTTCCGCGAACGTGCCGTACTTCGCTTCCAGCTTCGGCATAAGATCCTGCGCAAGCTCCTGCGGAAAAGCGCCGACGTCGCCGAACATGCCGTTCTGGACGCCGCGCAGTCTTGCGGAATCGTTAAAAGTCGGCGCGACGACGATTATCGGCTTAATAACGCCGTTGGCGATAAGGTGGTCGAGCGCATTTTTGAATTCGATACTGGAGCCGGGCGCGCCAAGGACCTTGTCGACTTTGTCGCCGCCGCCGTGCATGACGTAGTAGATTTCATAACGCGTCGTTTCGTCGTAGCCGTAAGGGAGATAGACGCACGCGTATTTCTCGCCGTTCCCTACTTTGTAGTCGAAGCGCACAATCTCGCCCTGCTCTTTTGCGGGCTTTTTGTATTCCTCGGGAATCGGCAGAATTTCGCGCGAGACGTCGATCGATTTGCCGCGCGCGTTTTGCGCGTTGACGGAGGCGCCGGAGACCAGCGTCGCCAAGACGACCGTAAGTGAAAGAAGAAGAAATTTACGCATAAAAGACCTTCCTTACAAAATTAAGTTAGGAGCCGTCTAGGACCGAAACGCGCTAGTTCGCCCGCGCGGCGCCGTCGTAACGATAGACGTCTGGAATTTCGTCGAGCGTAACGACGGCGTCGCTATTGTAGACGCGTTTTAGATATTCCGTCGTATTGACGGGATTTCGATCGATAAAAGACGTGTGCCACGTCATGAACCAGAGCCACTTTGCGCCGTCTTTCCGGAGTTTTTCGGGATTAGGAATCGGTCCGTTTTCGTGGAGACACACGGGCTTATCGGCCGAAACGCTCGCCGCTTTCTTGTAAATCTCGACAAGCGAACCGTCGTCTTTGACGTACGTGTCGGCGCCGACGACGTCGACGTACTCGTCGCCCGGATACCAATCGGGCTTAACGTCGCCGCAGTATCCGAGAACCCAAATCAGATTATTGAGCTTCCATTCTTTCGTATAGCGGTCGTGCATTAAGCGCCACAGCTTTTTGAAATTCTCAGGTCCTCCCTTTCCCCACCAGAACCATGAGCCGTCGAATTCGTGAAAAGGTCGCCATAGAACAGGAACGCCGGCGTCTTGTAGTTCCGCGAGCGCTTTGGCCGCTTTGTCCATGCCGTCGCACAAGATTCTATTTTCCGTCGTTCCCGGCTCGAGCGCTTTTTCCCAGTCGAGATTTGAATTAAGCGACTCGCGATGACTGCCGCGAAAGTCGGCGCCGCAATGCCAGCATATCGTAACGATTCCGCCGCGTTGAAACCACTCTTGCGCGCGACGATTGACGCCGCGAAAATCGTCGTTCATGTAGTCGAGCCCGCGGAGCGCAGGATACTTGCCGCTTGCCTTGTGAATGATCTCAAATTCGTAATTCTCCGAGCCCATCCAGGTCGACTCCTGCTGACCGGCGATAATCTTCTCGCCGTAGACGTCGCAAAGATAACGGTAGAGAGCGCGCGTTTCGCTGGTCGCGTTAGGATTCGACAAAGTAGGACGCGCGGCGTCCTGCGCAAAAACTGCGCCGGGAAAGAAGCTCGTCAAAAGAACGAGCGCAAATACGAGTAAATGTCGCGTCATAGCACAAATCTCCACGCACATGGCGATTAAGGGAATGGAACTAACGGAAGAGATTATACCAGTCGCGAGCCCCTTTGGAAAGAGCGAAAAAAACTCGGAGCCCAACGCGTTAGACTCCGAGTTCTCGTTATGCTTGGCGCGCCGGGCGCCGACTGTTCCTATTGAACGTTATTTCGCTTCGAATTCCGCGTCGACGACGTCGTCGTTATTGTCGCCGCCGGTCGCGCCCGCGTTCGGATCGGCGCCAGCCTGCTGGCTCGCCTGAGCCTGCGCGTAAAGCGCCTTGCTCATTGCGTGCGACGCTTGTTCCAGTTCGGAGAGCGCGGACTTGATCTTGTCGACGTCGTCCGTCTTGCAGGCGTCGCGCGTCTTGGCGATCGCGGCGTTAATCGCGGACTTGTCCTCGTCGCGGAGCTTGTCGTCGTGCTCTTT
>CADCOO010000316.1 GCA_902803085.1 uncultured Planctomycetota bacterium | reverse complement strand
TTTTCGTACCGTCCCATTTCGCCGCCGAGTTCTATCGTCGGAAGATCGGATTGGAAACGATCGCTATTCCCCCGCTCATCGATTCCTCTCGGGCTGAAGCCTTACAAAACAAAACGACGCCAAGTCCCGATCGAAACCACGTCCTCTTCGTTAATCCAGAACAAGGTAAGGGCGTCCGATTCTTAATCGCAATAGCGAAGGAAATCTGGCGTCTTCGTCGCGATATTCGCTTCCTCGTCGTCGAAGGGCGCGAGGGGCGTAATTCGCTGCTTCGGTTTGGCAAAGAGATTCTGAAAGACGTTCGGAATATCGATTACGCGCCGAACGTCGTCGACTTTCAGCGGCTATACGCTCACGCGCGCATTACGCTTTTTCCATCTCTCTATGAAGAAACCTTTGGACGCGTCGCCGCCGAGTCGCTCAACGCGGGCGTTCCCGTTGTGGCGTCCGATCGCGGAGCCCTACCAGAAGTCGTCGGAAACAGCGGCGTTATTCTGTCTATTCCCGAAAAGTTCCAGCCGGAGAGCGACGTCGCGCCGAACGAGTCGGAAATCGAACCCTGGGTTCGCGCCATACTGCGTCTTTGGGACGACGCTACTTTCTATGCGGAGAAGCAGGAATGTGGACGCGAGCAGGCGGAGAACTGGCGCTTTGACGTCGTTGCCGATCGTTATGAGGAGCGACTGATGGAACTGGCGGGCAAGACCTGTCGTTACTGAAATGTCGACGTCTTTATAGGATTAGGGAAGAATCAAAGCGATAGTTTGAGAAAAGCCGCAGAAGCGTTCGGTCATGCAGTACGCCGTTCAAGCTCCTTGACGCGCTGACGTACTTGCCTTGTTAAATAGCTTCATATCGAATTCAAACGAGACGCGGGTGAGAAGATTCCGGTTGTTTCCATAAAAAAATCGAGGCGAATGGCTCGCGGTCATTCGGCTCGACGGTTAATCCTATGCTCTTCGATAAGACCAGGGCGCGCAAGAATAGTCTTCAGGTCGTGAATCAGTACGCGGCGCCGGATGGTAAAAACGCGAATTGTTACGACGTAATGATTTTGATCAACGGGCTTCCGCTCGGCACGTTGAGCTTAAGGCTCCGGGTTGCAAGCGTTGATCATAGCGTATTTGTGTAATCATAGCGACCAACGAGTGCGGGATTTTACCAACCGCGCGGCTAGCGCGAACCGCCCGCCCGGGCTCCAGGTCGTTCCGGCTGGATGGGCTCGCGTGGTCTTGAACGATAGTTTTGCACCGGTTACTACCGACTCCGCTTACGCTTCATAGCGCGAATTTCCTCTTTCGTTTCCTCGTCGACGCGGAGGGAATCGAGTATCTTCTGTAGCGTTTGGTTGTAGGCGAAGTCGTCGAGCGAGTTTTTGCGCAGGTAGCGCATGGTCGTTTCTGGGAATTTAATAAAGGCTTCGCATAGCGTCCAGGCGCAGCCCATTTGAACGGCGCGCTCCGTTATCTTGCGTCGCGCGAGTTCTTCAACGCTGGCGATGATGAATGAAACGCGTTCTTTATCGACGAACCACTTGAGGAGCTCGACAAGCGCGAACCGAATAACGTACGGCTCCGAACGCGCGAGGCAGAGCGTTACATAATTGAGAAGCTCCTCTTTTTCTCCGTCGCGCCATTTGAGCGCGGAGCAAAATTCGTCGCAGACTGCCCACGAGTCGATATAGGGAAGAAACGCGTCGACAAGTTCGATTCGCTTATCGAAGGGCGCTTTAACGCGTCCGATCAGAAACGCGACGACGAGTCGTTCTTCGAGCGCGTTCGGGAATCGCTGCTTTTTTCCGCGGCGCGGACCGCCTTTAAGCGCCGTTCTAAGCGTAAGCTCGCGCGCGCTCTCGGAAAGGTCTTTGGCAATCTGGCGAAGAACGCCGACCCGAACGCCCAAAACGGGCGACTCGACTTCGCGGGGCAACATACGGCGAGTGAAATTGGCGTAGCCCGGATCCGCCGCTTCGCGCAGGCGCGTTTGGATCCATTCGATCGGGTTCTTTTCCATTTCGGCGGCGTTTGACGACGTCATGACGACTCCTTGTTCAGTAGGTAAAACGTTCGACGAGCGTACTTGCCGCGTCCGACGTTAAGTATAAAAGGAACGGCGCTTTCAACATTGTAATACGAATTCCAGTCTCGACGCCGTTATTTCGCGACCCGCGCGGCGCTTCTAATTGGGATACGCCTCGGGTTCGACTCTTCTCAGACTTTTTGGGTATTTTAAGGGCGGACGGCGCCGGAACTTGAAGAAGGCGTAGTTGGCAATCTCCTCGACCCCCTCGGGGATTTCGCGATAGTGAACCCCGCCGGGAAAGGAGAGTAGTTTTTTCCCGTCTTTCGTGAGCAACATGTCCCCGACGGATTTGTAATATGGGTTTTCCAGATCTACGTCGAGTATTCCCTTTATCCCCGCGAACGCTCCGTCGCCGATATTTTCAACGGACGGCGGTATTAGCGCGTATCGCAGGTTCTCGCATCCCCAGAACGCGGCGTCGCCAATCTGAAGGAGTCCTTTCGGAAGGTCGAGGAACTCCAACGAGTTGCATTCAGCAAAGGCGCGCTCGTCGATCCCTATAAGACTCGGCGAAAAACGAACGGATCTTAAACTCGAGCAGCGGGAAAACGCGTTCTCGTGAATTTCGACGATTCCTTCGGCAAGCTTGACCGTCGTCAAGTTCTTGCACGCCGCGAACGTCGAGGAGTCGATCATTGAAAGCGTCCGGGGCGTTTCAAGGGACCGAATTCCGCTCGAATTGAAGGCTTTCTCTTCCAGAAGCGCCAAGCGTTTTGGCAATCGAATTTCAGCGAGAGAACCGCAATATTGGAACGCTTTTCTGCCAATTGAGACCAACGAGTCCGGCAGATTGATTTCCGTTAGCGAGGAACATCCGATAAAGGCGCGATCGTCAATGCGGCTAACGGCGTTCCCAAGTTTAACGGTCTTGAGGAGTCGGTTGTTCGCAAAGGCTCTGGATTTGATCGTTCGCAGCGTTTCGGGCAATTGAATCGAAGTGAAGAACATAGATGCAAACGCGCAGTCCCCGATGGACGTAACGGGTTTGCCGTCGATTTTATCTGGAATCACGAGCGTCTCGCCGTCCCCGTTGGGAAAGACTTCCGTAGGCGCGAGAAGTCCTGACTTGCGCGGTAAGATATTAAGCGCCTCCTGATAAAAATCGGAAAAGCCGTTGAGCACGATTCCGTCAGTGTGAAGATCTACATATTCAAATATTCTAGTTAAATCGACCGCCATAACGTCCTCCCTCATATCGTTCGCAACGTTTCCGCTATTATACCGCAGCGCGCGCGATAGATCAACTAACGCCGCGATCGCTCTTAAACGCGTTGATAAAAAAACCGCGCTTGTAACGAAGACAAACGCGGCTGATTCGAACAACGGCGAACAAACGCCTTACGCCTTCTGCTCGCTCTTCTTCCCGCGCAGACCAATGCGACGATTCACAAAGAAACGACCGAACGGCTTGCACGTCAGTAGCGCCGGCAGGAAGATCAGGTCGCCGAACTCGGCGGCAAAGAGGATCGCCAGCATGAGAACCCCGAAACGTTGCGTCGGAACGAACGTGCTGAACGCAAACGACGAAAGACCGAGCCCTGCGATCAGCGTCGACTGCGTCATTGCCGTCGCGCAACGTCTATACGCGTTAAGCGCCGCGTCCTTCGGCGCTAACCCGGAACTTACGCCGTCCGAGAACCACGTTAAATAGTGCATCGTATCGTCGACCGCAACCCCGAGCGCGACCGACGCCGTCATCATCGTTCCGACGTCGACCAAAATGCCAGCGTACGACATATAACCGAAAACGACAACGACCGGGAAGACGTTCGGAATCATGGCGATTAGACCCGCCGGAATACTGCGCAGTAGGAAGATAAAGACGATCGCAATCAAGACGAACGCCATGATCAAACTCGACGTAAGACCATTAATCAATTCATGCTGCGTCTGATACACCAGCGGCACCATGCCGGTATATTTCGCGGAGAAACCCGCCGGATAGATCCAGTCGGCGTCGTGATCCGCGCCCATGGAATTCTGCAACGCGTCGCGTTCGGCGTCCGAGAGGTCCTTCAGCACGTACTCGCGCATGAGCGCGCGCGCGGTCGGCGCGTCTTTGCTCTTGCTCGATTGCGCCTCGGCGAGCCGATCCTGAACGTATTGACGCGCCTGCGCGATTCGTTCCTCCGGCGCCGGCTGACCGCTTGCGCGCTTATCGTCAAAGGCGACCGCTAACGACATAGATTCCTCGGCGAGCATAGGCTCGACGACGTCTTTAACGTGCTCGATAAACGCGGAATAGTCAATGTCTTTCTTCAACGACCATACGCGTATGCTAATGCGCCAGATCTCGATTCCCCGTTCGCGCCGCCAGCGTTCCGCGCCGCTTACTAGCGCTTCGTTCTCGTCCGCCGACAGTTTGCGGAAATAGCGCGCGTTCTTGGTCGCGGCGAGGAGCCCCTTGAGATCCGTCGCGCCTTGTCCCGTCAAATATTCGACGTTTTCGCCGATCGCGCTCGCCTCTTGCGCGAACTGTTCCGCTTCGCGTTCGAGGCGTTCGAGGGATTGATACTGCGCGTAATGCGGCGCGAGATTCTCGTCTAGTTCGCTTTCGTCCGTTCCCCTAAAGAACTCGTAATCGTACTGGCCGTCGCCGCCGAGCGACTCTTCAAACGCGGCGCGCGCGGTTTCGAATTCTTCGCGTTTGGACTTAGCGTTTTCGTCGAGATACGCGCGCAATTCCTCGAGCGTCGGGTTCCCTTCGATTGTGAGATAATCGCGCAACGCGTCTCGATTGTCGTCGACCGTCTTGCCGACGACCGTCGCGATCGTACGGTACGCGGCGCCTCCTTTTGAGGCCATTTCGTTAATATCCGGCGTAAAGAGCGCGACCGAGAGCGCGCCTCCCACGTCCTCCGAGAGTTCCGTCTTCAACTTCTCGCTGATTCGATCAACGAGCTCTAACCGCTCCCCCGTGCGGTATGAGATATCGTAAAGCTTGGAATTGTCGAAGCATAGAACCATTTCCATTGGAACGAGCGGTCCGAGCTTCTCTTCCAGCCACGTGTAATTCTGGACGATGTCAGCGTCCGGCGAAAAGAAACTCATCATCTTAACCGACGTCTTAATCTTCGGAAGGTAATAGCCGAAGAATATCATAAGACCGAAGCATACGACTAACGCCCAGTTGTGACGTCTAATAATGAGACCCCCGAACCAGTTCCAAAAACGATAGATTCTGCCTTCGTTGACGTGTAGACCCTTGC
The DNA here is from genome assembly GCA_902803085.1 of uncultured Planctomycetota bacterium. Taxonomy (GTDB): domain Bacteria; phylum Planctomycetota; class Planctomycetia; order Pirellulales; family Thermoguttaceae; genus RUG369. The sequence goes on along the minus strand of CADCOO010000316.1, from coordinate 571 downwards.
CGCCATGCTCTTCCGCAAACTTCTTCGAGGGATAGAAATAGAGTAACGCCGGCAAATATAAGAACAGCAATAGCAACGTGCAGAGAACGCCGATCGCTGAATAAAAGCCGAATTTCGTAATCGGAATCAGACGACCTGCAAAGAGAGAGCCAAGCCCCAACGCCGTTGTGAACTGTGCAAAAAAGCAGGGAGTAAACGCGTGGCGCACCGCGCGTTCCGTGGCGCCGTTAAGACCGCCTTCGCGAATCGCGTCGTGGTAATAATTGATTAAATGGACCGCGCCCGACATTCCCAAAACGTAAACCAACGCCGGCATACTCAAAAGAATCGAGTCGCACGTGCCGCCCGTGAGCGATACGATCGCAAGCGCGACCCCTGCGGAAAGCGCCGCTATCCAGAAGACGAACATCGTCAAACGGAAACTGCGAAGGCACACGAACGCGATCGACACTCCAATGAGCGCGCAAACGCCGGCTAGACGAAACAGCGTGCGCTGACCTTCCTGATCGAGCGCCACGTTGTCGACGGGAGGACCGCCTAATATAACGCCGTCCATGCGGACTTTACGACC
>CADCOO010000315.1 GCA_902803085.1 uncultured Planctomycetota bacterium | reverse complement strand
TTCGACCTAGGAACGCTGCGGCGCCAGACTGGCAAACTCGTCCTCGTAGAATTTCACGTTGAAGAGCTTGACGATCTCGTTCGTCGCAGCTTGTTCGTCGTCTCCTTCGGCGGTCAGGACGAGTTCCGTTCCCTGCGGCGCCATTAGAGACAGTAGGTCGAGGCAACTTTTGCAATCGGCGACGGCGCCGCCTTTATGAAGGCGAAGTTGCGAATTGAATTTCATTGCCGTTTTGCAAACAAGCGAAGCGTCGCGCACGTGAAAACCGGCGCTATTCTGCACGGTTACTTCTGTTTCTATCACAATATCTCTCGAGGTTATAGGCGCGCTCCTATTAAGGAGCGTTTGACTCCAAAAGCGGCGGCGCGCCGCAAGGGGAAGGACGAAAGACGCCGAGCCGCGCGCTGCCGCGCGAACGACGAACTCTTTTCGGCATTATAGCGTAACCAGCGCGATCGCGAAACGCCAATTTTGCCATTGCGACGCGCGAAAAAAAAGCGCGCTAACGAACGTTAAACGTCCGCAACGCGCGAGTATGAGGTTTTCGACTAGAAAGGCGTAATCGCGCGCTTTCAGTTGGCGCCCTCGTCTTGAGAGTCGGCTTCGTCGAGCAAGGAAAGAACGTCCTCGCGCGTCTTCGCCTGCTTCAGGAAGCGAAGGAACTGGTCGTCCTTGAGCTTATGCGTTACGTGTTCAAGGGCGCGGAGGTGATCGCCGGGAAGGTCGGGAGGCGAGACGAGGAGGAAGAAGAGGTTGACGTTCTCGCAATCGAGGCTTTCGAAGTTGACGCCCTCGCCAGGACTAATCGCAACGGTCCCGACGAGTCGATCTGTGCTCGCATGCTTCGCGTGCGGAACGGCGACGCCGTGTCCGATGCCGGTCGAGCCGAGCTCTTCACGATCACGCACGACCTTAACGACCTCTTCCATGTCTTCTTCCTGAATCCCATGCGCGTCGACCAGCGCTTGAATCATTTCGCGGATGACGCCTTCTTTGGTCGTCGATTTCAGATCCGTGATGATTGAATCCTTCAATATAAAATCGCTGAATTTCATTCGTGACTCTCCCAATAATAGAAGTCTTCCAGGCGTCGCCTTCGCGAGAGCGCTCGTGCGAAACGACGAAGCCGAGGGTCGACTTTTGAACGTCGTCTTTCGCGTCGGTCAGTTCTCGCTCTACGATCAAAAGTCTGAGTATATTGTACTCAAATTTGTCCTTTTGTATAGGCGCGAAACCCGGTCAAACGTGCAAAGAATTGAAATTTGACAAAATTTCCCGACGAAGTTAATCTTATTGCGCGATTTCGCGTTACAGTTACGAAAGAACGCCTACAACTGTGGTAAAATTCGTGAAATAATACGGGGGTTGCGGCTAAGAACGCGCGACGCTATTGTCAGCGTCGCGAAAAAAACCGCGTGCTTCTGGCAAGACGCACGCGGCTACGGACGGAGCGCGGTCAGGCGGGTATTAGAGCCGCGCGTCGTTAAGCGAGAAATTCGAGTCGTCGGCCGCCGTCGCTTTCGCCGACTCGCGTTCGATTTTTTCAAGCGCCTTGAATTGCGCGCTCGCAATTTGAGCGGCAAGCTTCGCATTTTGAGAAATCGACGCCGAAATCGCCTTTTTCAGTTCGGCGATCGATTTGTTCGAGTCGTCAAGCAAACGCTTAACAAGATCGCGTCCCTTTTCCATTACGGCAAGTTCCTTAGAGCGAGCGTCCAACGTCTCGGTAAGGGACGGCGACTTTTTACGACTTTTCGCCGCAGCGTAAGCGTCGTCCCAGTCTTCGATCGATTCAACTTTCGACGCGTCGACCTCGCCGCCGATCATAACAAACTGATCCGCGATTAAGCTCGTCAAGACGTTCAACGCCGCCTGCGCCTGAGCGCGAGTAACAAACGCCGCGTCGCGACTGCACCAAAGACGCTCTAAACGACCTTGGAAATCGACTGGATAACGCGTCTCCGATTCGGCGGTCAGCACGGGCAACTCAACGGGCACGATCGCCGCCGTCGCCGACTCTTCGCCGGTCCCTTCCCCGCCTTCCTCGGCGGCGTCGCTCGCGTCCGTCGTCGGCTTTTCAACGCGCGGCGGCTCGAACGACTTCGCAAAAAAGGCGCGATGCTCGTCGGAGAAACCGGAAGCGACTTCGTCGTATTCTTGCACGAAATTCGCGACGTCTTTCGGCGAGTCGATCGGAAGCGCGTCAACGTACGCGACCCAAGAGTCGCCGGAACGCTTCGACGTCGTGATACGCTCGAGTTCCTCTTTGGTCGCAATTCCCGTCGACGCGAGATTCACTTGACGATCATTTACGCCGGTAACGCGGTACGCGCCCAGGAAAACGAACGGCTTTGCCGCCGCTACGCTTTGTTCCGCAGTCTCCGCGTCCGCGCTTTCGTCGCTCGCCACCTCTTCTGGTTCCGCTGCCGCGGACTCTTCAGCCGCGCCGCTCTCGGCGTCCGCGGTTTTATCCTCTACGAAAAGTTTGCCGGAATCGAAGACGTAGACCATCGAGCCCGTACGGAACGCCGACGTCTGATACTGCTGGTCGACTAGGAAGGAGAGGGTCGAAGAGCCTTTCCCTTCTTCATCCGCCGAGACTTTTGCTTCGACCGGTTGGCAATTGACGTACGAATCGCCGCGCTGAAGATTACGCACGTATTTCAGCTGTTCGTCTAATCCATAATTGAGCCAATCGCCGTCGTTCTTCTCGAGACTGCCGCCATAAACCTCCAATTTAAGTTCCGCGAGCTGAGCTAGCGCGTTTCCAAGATCTTTTTCCGCCTGCTCGAGCTTGCGCTCATTCTCTTTAACAAATTGATACTTGTTCGACGCGAATATCCCGAAAACAACGCAGATAATCGCGATCAACGCCATTAATACTTTATTCCAAACGTTCATTGTTCCGCCTCTCCGTCCGCCTGAGTCGAGGGTGCCGTCGCACGTCGACGCCATTCGTCGCAACGCGACCATATAGTTTAGTATCGACCAAACTCACTTCAGTCTTAACTATTTTGGTTGTTTTACCCAATTTGAACCGCACAATCAAAACAAAAGCGCGCGGCGTCAAAAGGTTCCCTCTTTGATGGTATCGTCAAAGTTTGTTTTTGTCAAGTTTCTTCCGCCTTTTAGCCAAAAAAAAGACCTTATCTTTTTTATATCGCCTTTTTTATTGGAAAAACCTGTCTATCTGACATTTTCCGCAAAACAAAAACGCGTTGCAATCTCGACTAACCCTCTCCTTAGCCTCTCGAAAAACCGTTTCAGTCGCTACAACCTGTATTTGCGGCAAAATACTAACATCCAGTCAGATTCTCTCAATTCATATTATTAAAACGTCCGATACAAACATAGTCAATCCTATATAGTCGACTTTTTCGAAGGTCTTCGTTGGGATTGGATCATGTCAAGTTTCTCCTAGCGGCGCGGCTT
>CADCOO010000314.1 GCA_902803085.1 uncultured Planctomycetota bacterium | reverse complement strand
CGCGTAATAAAACGCAGGCGTCTCAAATTGCAAATGAAACGTATCGTTTTGACGCGCCGCTTGACGTCGAGGGCGCGCTACGGTATCTTGACGGAATAGAACGCGTCGCGCGCGTCGCACGTTGCGCGGCGCCTTAGACAACACGGGAGATTCCATTAATGAGATTCAGTAAAATGAAAGTTTGTATTTTAGCGTTCGCGGCGTCGACGGTCGTCGCTTGCGGCGCTTTGGCTTTTGAACCGAGCGTCGCGTTGAAATACGACGGCGCCGACATGACGCTCGCCGGAGTAAAGGCGGACGCGCAGGACGCCGTTTCCACGTGGGAATTCAAGACGCCCGACGCCAAGGTCGGCGTGAGCGTGCTAGTCGAGGAATTTGCGGAGTTTCCGGGATTCTATCGCATGACGGCGCGCGTTAAGAATCTTTCCGATTCCGAACGTTCGGGTCTTGTTCAAGATTTAAAGGTCTTCGCGGCGAGTTTGCCGACGCCCTCGGCCGACGCGACGGTTACCCTCGACCTCCTGCGCGGCTCCCCCTGCGCGCCGATCGATTTCGAAGCGTATTCCGAGCCCCTGCCGCCCTCGAAGCAGACGACCCTCGCGACCCCGAGCGGACGATCCTCAAACGAAGTCTCGCCCTTTATTGAGGCGAACGTCGACGAGCGAAACGGCTGGTTCTTCGCGATTGGGTGGACCGGACGCTGGTCCGCCGAGTTTGCGAACGAGAACGGCGCGCTCAACGTTAAGATCGGCATGATGAAGACCGGTTTCCAGCTCAAACCGTACGAGTCGCTCTTGCAACCGTCGGTTCTCTTTGCTAAACGCGTCGATCAGACGCGCGCCGAGTTCAAAACGATCGTTCATCGCTTTATGGTCAAGCACAACGCGCCCCGTAACGCGGAAGGGAACGTTTGTTCCCCGATCGTCGCGCTCACGGCGGGCGGCGGCAATAAGACCCCCCAGATGATGATCGACGTTCTCAACTACGGTCTCAAATCGGAACTCGATTTCGACGTTTACTGGGTCGACGCCGGATGGTACGGCGCCCCGCACGAGGACGAACATTACTCCAACTGCGGACCGAATTGGTATCGCTACGTTGGCGATTGGCGCGTTAACACGACGACGCACCCGACCGGCGACCTCATGCCGATCGCCAACGCCGTTCACAACGCCGGAAAGCGCTTCCTGCTATGGTTCGAACCGGAACGCATTCACCAGGAGACCCCGATCGCGATCGTCGATCCCTTTAACCAACATCACGGACTTGGCTACTACGGCGATCCTCGCTCCTTCGACTATATCGAAAAGACGATCTTTGGCGTAATCGAGAAACATCACATCGACGTCTATCGCCAAGATTTCAACATGGATCCTGCGGGCGCGTGGGACGCGATCGACGCTCAAGAGGGGGCAAATCGAGTCGGAATCGCGGAAGCGAAGCACGTCGAAGGACTTTATCGATTTCTGGACGACATGCGCGCGCGTTTCCCCTGGATTCTTCAGGAAAACTGCGCGAGCGGCGGACGGCGCGTCGACCTCGAAATGGTCAAGCGCGCGCACTCGTACTGCCGTAGCGACTACTACATTGGTCAGAAAGAGGGCGACACGTGCTTTACGCTCGGTCAGAACATGACGCATAATCTCACGCCGTACCTTCCTTTCCAGGGCGGCGAGACGAACTGCGTGCCGAATTTCGACGATTACGGGTTTATGAGCGTAGCGTCCTCCGGCACGGTCTTTACGCCGACGGATCTCGACGGTGGAATCGTTAAACGCGAATTCTCAGCGGAGGAGACGGCGTGGTTTAAGAAGATGCTCGGCTGGGCGCATCGGCTCAAGAGATACTATATGGGCGACTTCTATCAGCTCACCGGGGACGCGACCGTCGCCGACGACGCGTGGTGCGCGTGGTCCTGTGATCTGCCGGAAGAAGGGGAAGGGTTCGCGCTAGCGTTCCGGCGTGCGAAGTCCGACGTCGCGTCCATGACCTTTGAACTTCCCGCGATCGATCCGACCGCGAAGTACGAGCTCGAATTCTTCGACGGTACGAAGAAGACGGTCGACGGGTCCGCGCTTGCGAACTGGCGCGTCGATCTGCCGGAAGCTCGCTCCTTTGCGCTCGTCGTTTATAAGAAACTTTAGCGTCGACTTCAAGGAGTCGAATTTAGTGAAAACTTTGGTCGATTGCTTCTTTGTAGGCGCCGGCGGCGCGTTAGGGGCGGTTGGAAGATATCTAATCGGATTGATTCCGATTAGACCTGAAAACGGTTTCCCTCTAACCACGCTGCTGATTAACGTCGTCGGCGCCTTAGCTATTGGTTTCCTTGTTGCGGCGACTGAGAAGAACTCGGCGTTTGATCCGCGTCTGCTCCTCTTTTTGAAAGTCGGGCTATGCGGAGGGTTCACGACCTTCTCGACCTTTTCGCAGGAATCGGCGCAACTTCTTCAAAGCGGCAAGCCGGGACTGGGACTGCTGTACGCGACGCTGAGCGTTCTTCTGTGCGTCGCCGCCGTCTTCGGCGCGCAGCAGATTGTGAAGTAATTTTGGCAAAGCGTCTGTTTTTTGCTCGAAAGGAGAGTCTTTTCATGACGCGCGCGTTTACGCTCGTTTTCCTTTTAGGATCGTTCTTGGCGGGACTGGCGTTTGGCGCGGAACCGAACGTCTATTTCGCCTATCGTTCCTTCTGGCCGGAGCATGAGACGATGAAACGTTTCGCGTCGGTCGGCGTGCACACGTACTGCGTTTTTCCGAGCAATACCTGCAATTCGCTCGGCGAGCCGTATTCGAAATACCCGGTCGTATGGCGCTATCCCAACGTCTACGACTGGGATTCGCTTGATCGACAGTTCGACGAGATCGTCGCGTTTGATCCGGAAGCGGAGTTTCTCTGCATGGTCGATCTGAATTCTCCGACCTGGCTGGCGCGTTCGCTCGGCATGCGCGGGGACGGCAATTTCGACTCCTTTATCGATCTTTCGAACTGCCTTGCGAGCGAAGCGTGGCGCGCGGCGACGCAGAAGTATCTTGCTGATTTTCTCGACCGCATGGAGACGCGCTACGGCGATCGAGTTCGCGCGTACGTGCTTGCGTGCGGTCAGACGGACGAATGGATGGACTACTGCGGCGAGCGAACGAGCCGCGCAAAGAACGGCGCGTTCGTCGCATGGCAGAAGGAGCAAGGTCTGACGCCCGAGCCGTGGCCGCGCACGGTCGCGTTTGACTCCGCGTCTTTTGAGAATCTTGTCCGCGATCCAAAGAAAGAGAGCGCGGTTCTCGCGGCTCAACGTTTTGAGCAGGAGCTTATTGCCGACGGCATTCTTGACTTTGCCAAGTTTGCGCGCGCGAGAATAGCGCCCGATAAGGAGATTGGCGTCTTTTTCGGTTATATTTTGGAATTAACGGGCTGGCGCGCGGTCGGTTGCGGGCATTTGGGCTACGAGCGAGTCATGGCGTCGGAGGACGTCGATTTTTTCATTTCTCCGGGCTCCTATTCCGAGCGTGAGATCGGAGGCGGTAGCGGCTCGATGGCGCCGAACGCGACGATTTTGAATTATGGCAAGAGGCGTCTGCACGAGACGGATCATCGCACAACGACGTATAATTACGCGCTCAACGAGTTCGTCGGAATTGCTCCGATCGCGCCGTGGCGTAGCGAGGACGAGGACGTTGCGGGGCTGCGGCGCGAACTATGCCTTGCGCTGATCGATCATGCGTCGATTTGGTTCTTCGATATGTGGGGCGGGGCGTATAAGTCGGAACGCGCGATTGAGAACGTCGGGACAATGAAACGCGTTTGGGATCGTTATCAGGGCGAGCAAGGGAAGAGCGCGGCGGAGATTCTGCTCGTCGTCGATCCGCAGAGCGCCGAGCGCGTCAACGGTCGCGAAGCTCGATCGCCGCTGATTTATCAGCGCGCGCGCAATCTCCTGAATCATACGGGCGCGCCCTTTGCGGTCTGTTCCTTTAACGATTTGGCGACGCTTGATCTTTCGCGAGTCAAATTCGCAATTCTGCCCGGTAGCTTCTATTTGCCGGAAGAGCGCCGCGCGCTTCTGCGCGAGACGTTGCTTAAAGACGATCGCGTTGTTCTTTGGCTAGGTCCAGCCGGAATTGACGACGGCGAGACGCTAGCGCCCGAACGGATCGCCGAAACGACGGGAGCGCCGTACCCCGGCGCGACGGGGGAATTGGTCGAGCGGATCGGACTCCTCGGCGTCGGAGACGGCAAATGGCGCTCGTCGGCGATTTCCGATTACGGCGCGCTGAATTCTGAGACGTTGCGTAATCTTGCGGACGCGGCGGGCGCGAATCTTTATATGGAGACGGAGCCGGTCTATGCGACGGAACGACTCCTCGCGATTCACTCTGCGTCGGGGGGCGTTAAAACGATCCGACTTCCGCGCCGCGCGAAACGCGTCTGGGAAGCGTTTTCCGAACGCGAGGTCGCGCGCGACGTCGAATCGTTTGAGTATGAATTTCACGCGCCGGAGACGGCTTTGTT